>NZ_JAIXHZ010000077.1:0-75978 GCF_043392705.1 Dysgonomonas sp. Shenzhen-Wh21 | reverse complement strand
CGAGCGAAAGAGGCGTCTTCATCTGTCCCAGCCTGATATTAAACTCTTTGAGCCGAGAGTAATATTCTTATCGATGCGTGGCGAACTCACCAAAAATTTGAAATACTTTATTCTGGCAGAGTTTGTTAACCCAATGCCATACGAGTTTTGGGGAGAATGGACTCCGGCCAAAGAGTTTAATATCAGGCTGGGACAGATGAAGACGCCTCTTTCGCTCGAAAATCAAATATCATTAACCGATATTGAAGGAGTTTTCAACACTCGTTCTATTTCTGCTCTTATCGGAATGGGCGATGATGTACAGAGACAACAAAATAATAAGAATAATACAGGACGTGATGCCGGTGTGATGGCATACGGTAACTTGTTGAAAACGCAAACGCATGATCTGCTCGAATATAAGATAGGTTTGTTTCAGGGGACAGGTATTAATACTACAGAAAATAATAACTCAAAAGACTTTGCTGCAAACTTGATGCTTCAACCCATAAAGAATTTTAGAATTGGTGGAGGAGTATATCTTGGAGAAGCTAAGTATATAAAACCCGGAGAAACAGAGAAGAATGATCATGTTCGTAACCGTTGGATTGCAAGCTCCGATTATCGTTCAGAGAGAGTGTATGCTCGTGCTGAATGGATAAGAGGTAATGATGGAGGTATCAGCAAAGAAGGTCTTCACGGAATGGGGCTCTATTATTTTGTTCCTAAAAAGTTCAATGCTTTTGCAAAGGTAGACTATCTGAATCAGAATAGAGATACAAGCAAGGAGGTGATTGATTATACACTGGGCTTGAATTATTATTTTTACGGAGCATGCCGTTTTCAGATAAATTATACTTACTCAGATTATTCAAAGAGTTGGGGTGAGAAAAATTCGAATGCTGTATTAGGGCAAATGCAGATTGTATTTTGATCAGACATTCACGAAATATAAAAAGGTTATTTCGAAAGGAATAACCTTTTTCAGTACATTTGTATTGATATCTTAAAAAATATAGTCTGATGAAGATCTGCTACCTTATATTAGCTCATAATAATTTCAGGCATTTAGATCGTCTGATTGATGCATTGGATGATGCAGATAGCACTTTCTATATTCATTTAGACAAGAAGGCAGGGCAGAGCTATATCCCTAAAAAGAGTAACGCTACAATTATTCCTACCTCCATTGATATAAACTGGGGAGGGATTTCTATGATAGAGGCTACATTGTCTCTCTTGGAATTTGGAGTACAACATTCCTCTGATGCTGAATATTATATATTGTTTAGTGGTGTAGATTATCCTATCCGGTCGAAGGCTTTCTTGAATAAGCTATTAGAAAAGAGAAAAGAGTATATAGATATTGCACCTCTCCCTGTGCCATATAAGCCTGCGGAACGTTACGAGTATTATTACTTCGATTATAATCGGCGCAATCTGAAGCATTACAACCCCAAGTTCTTAATTGAGGTGTTGCTTAAAAAGTTGAGGATAAAAAGAAAAGCTCCTTTTAAGATATATGCCGGTTCACAGTGGTTTGCTCTTACCCGTGAATGCGTGGGATATATTCTGAATACCGTAAAGGATGATAGACGGTATCTTGACTTTTTCCGTCATACATTAGTGCCGGATGAAGCTTTCTTCCAGACAATTATAGGTAACTCTCGCTATAGAGATAGAACACATGCAAACCTTACATATACCGATTGGGATGTACCTAATCCTCCTGCTACAATAGAGCAGCGTCATATTGATCTGTTAGAAACTCGCATGGAATTCAATGATGAGTTTGGGCGGCGATTCCCTTATTTTGCTCGTAAGTTTAATGATGATAGTGAAAGTATTATAGAGAGGATTCGTACCGTCCTTTGGAAATAAGGTTAGTTTAGCAGAATCCTCTTCTAAAAAGTCATATCACCTAAGTGGCTATTGATTGGTCGTAATTACCAGTTCTTTGCCTTTCCTCAAGTCGCTATGAGATATAAAGTAACCGTCAACTTTCTTACCTCCATAAGTAATATTGGTAATTTTCCTGCCTGAGTTTTTCTTGCTTATAGAAAACTGAGTGCTATCACCGAACGTGAATTCTACCTTGTCGAAAATAGGGACAGATATGATGTACGAAGGGTCGGCAGGTGAATATGTATAAAGCCCGATGGCGTTAAATACGTACCATGAAGACATTTCTCCGGCATCGTCCATTCCGGCAAGAGCCAGTTGATGTTTGCCCATTCCGTAGAAGTGATTGAGGCAGCTATCTAATATAACTTGTGATTTTTCTTGTTTGTCGACAAAATAATATAGGAAAGGGAAGCTATGATCGGGCTGATTTCCGTGGCAATATTGCCCAACAAATCCCGACAGGTTATGTGCCTCATATCCTCCCCAAGGAATAGTAAATAGAGAGTCAACCTTCTTTTCGAAGTCTTCTTTACTTTTATAAAGATTAATCAACCCTTTAGTATCGTGTGGTGCAAAGAACGATGATTGCCAGGCATTCGCTTCACGGTACAGATATTCATAGTAAGGGAATTCCGGATCGAAAGGGGTGACCCATTCACCATTTTCGAGTCGTCCTCTCATTAGTTCGGTAGAAGGGTCGAAGAGGTTCTTGTAATTGCCGGTTCTTTTCATCAGCATATTGTAGTTCTCCTCGTCTCCCAACTCTTTAGCTAATAGAGCAACAGCGTAGTCGTCGTAAGCATATTCGAGCGTTTTTGTAACAGCAGCTTTTGCTACAGTTTCTATCTTCGGGTTTTTTATGTCCATCTCAGAAATATATCCTTTTGCTATATATTCCATCAGATGAGGACGACCTCCTTCTACTGTGGCATTTTTCAGAATGAGATGATATGCTTTGTTCACATCAAATCCTCTTAGTCCTCTCAAGTAAGAGCCTGTCACGAAAGTGGAAGCGTGGTCGCCATGAAAGAATGTAGGCATAAACCCGGTCTTTTCTCCTTTGTCGGTGATGGAGTTAATCACGTCTGCTGCAACATCGGGCGAAATCATTCCGAGCAAGATAAGTTTATTTCGATAGTCGTCCCAAAACGATGGGTCGGTATAATAGCGGAACCCCTTGTTTACGACTTCACCTTTCGCATCGGTAAACTCTCCATTTACATCACTTCTTAGTGCCGGCCATAGGAACGAACGATATAATGAGGAATAGAATACCCATCTTTGCTTTTCAGTGCCACCCGAGACTTTTATTTTTGATAATAGGTTTTCCCATGTTTCTGTAGCTTCATTCCTTATTTCGGCGAAGTCTTTGTTGCCTATTTCTTTCTCTAGGTTTTCTTTTGCATTCTTGATGCTAACGAAAGAGAATCCTATTTTTAAATCCAGAGGTTCTTTGTTATTCTCAAAGTTTACGATTGACAGGCTTTTGCTTTCACCTCTTATCGAATCTATGTTTTTTATTGTTTGATTGGAAACCGCATAGAAGTACATTTTTTCGCTATTCTCCTGAAAGCCTGAGAATACGTTTTCGCTTTCTTGCGCTATTTGCCAATCCTTAATCCTTTCGTTTGACGTAGAGAGATCTATTATCAGCTTTTTATCCTTTCCGGCTTCAAATGTATACCTGTGATATGCACAGCGCAGGGTTGATGTCATTTCTGCATTTATTCCATATCGTTGGAGGAAAACCTGATAATAGCCGGGATGAGCAGATTCGTTGTTGTGGCTATATGTCGAACAATAGTCATCTGCACTGAAGTTCCCTGTTGCGGGCAGAATCGGGATATGACAAAGGTTCCAATGACCTTTGTTGGTATGTGTAAAGGCATATATAACAGTGTCTTCGTATTGGTAGCCGGAGCCGCTTCTGAACAATGTGACCGGGCTTACCTGAACCATTGCATTGGGGAGGGACGATCCGGGGAATACTTCGGCACCCCAAGTTCTGCGAGTTGGCTTGTAGCCTAAGTCGATACTATCCCATAGTGTGGCTGTTCCTAAAAACGGATTTACATAGTCTGTATACCTTATTTGTTGCCTTTGGGCACAGCCGGTTGCAACCAATAATAGGCTAATAATAATTAGATTAAATTTATTCATGTGTTAATAGATTATGGTGATAACAAATGTTTTATGGATTAAAAAATCCTTATGTAAAAATACTTTGTTTGTATAATCTATATGTGTTTGTTAAAGAACAAATTGGAGGTGTGTCACAAAACTATACTAGATTGTCTCAGATGCTTATTTTTTTAAGCTGGGTAGTAGGTCTACAATATACTTGCGACTAACATCGGCAGGCTTCAGAACTTCATCATTCCAGATAACGAGGTCGATGTCGATTTTTACAATCCCTTTTTCTTTGTCATGAGAATCACGCCCCATCTGCTGCTCTATAGACTTAAGCCGAAGATGGACTTCTTCTTTTTCCTGATCAGTATATACAACTGCCAGTTGGTTTAGGAAGTCATTTTTATAGTGTACCCCGTAAGGAGTAGTGACAGAAGTGTCGGAGTAAGCGATCTCTCCAAAAGAGCTGTCGAGTAGTTGATGACAGAGCTTCAAATTTGTTTCTGTATCTTCATTTGTTCCTATGCAGAGAAGCGCCTTATTCATAATTAGGTGCAAATATACACTGCATTTTCGAAATAGAATGAACGGTGAAACTTTATTTATGGGGCATTTTTATACATTTGTAGGATAATAGTAAAAATATGAAGTTTATAGCAATCATTCCGGCTCGATATGCCTCTACTCGTTTTCCTGGAAAGCCACTGGCAGATATGGGGGGTAAACCGATGATACAACGTGTATATGAACAGGTGAAGCGAGCGGTTCACGATGTATGGGTTGCAACAGATGATTCCCGCATCTTCGAAACTGTAAAGGCGTTCGGGGGAAAAGCTGTTATGACTTCAACAGACCATCGTAGTGGAACCGACCGTATTCAAGAAGCCTATTTTAAGATTGGGGAAGATTTTGATGTGGTTATCAATGTGCAAGGGGATGAGCCGTTCATTCAGCCCGAGCAAATCGAATCTCTGAAAGAGTGTTTTGATAGCAAAGATGTGGAGTTGGCAACGTTGGTAAAACCTTTCAAAAAAGAAGATGGCTTTGATGTTTTGTTCAATCCTAATTCTCCGAAGGTAGTTATAAATAAGAAGAGCGAAGCAATCTATTTTAGTCGTTCCATTGTTCCATATATACGAGATGCCCATCATACAGAATGGCTTGATAAACATATATTTTATAAGCATATAGGGATGTATGCCTATCGAGTGGATGTGTTAAAAGAAATCACACAACTGCCGCAATCTTCACTCGAGAAAGCTGAATCGCTGGAGCAACTCCGTTGGATAGAAAACGGCTACCGCATACGAGTGGGGTATACAGATGTGGAAACAATAGGTATCGATACTCCCGAAGATATGGAAAGAGCGATAACGCTGCTGAAATAAGTAAGCCTTAAACAACAATATAGATTTCTGTTTATGAGTTAAACGCTTGTTTAAGTTGATTTTATTTTTTATTTTTGCTTCTTAAACAATCGTTTAGAACACATGTTTAATAATGAAGATTCTTCGGAAGTAAGGAAACGGATTCTGAGTGAAGCACAAATCCTTTTCATAAAAAACGGCTACAAAGGCACCAGTGTCAGGGATATAGCTAAGGCTTCGGGTACGAATGTGGCAATGGTAAATTATTATTTCCAGTCGAAATATAATTTATTTGAGATTATATTCGAAGACGCATTGGATGTGCTTACCAAAAGAATATTCGAGACCGTAACCTCCGATCTTCCATTTTTTGAGTTAATCGAAACATGGATACACACTTACTATGAAATTCTATTTCAATATCCCGAAATTGCAGCATTTATTCTAAATGAAGTGAGCCTCAATCCGGAGGGACTCACTCAGCGGATAAAGAATAAAAATCCCTACAGTTCTTTCAGTAAGATAGAAAAGCGTATAGCCGAAGAAGTGGAGAAGGGAACAATAAGAAAAACGCCTGCAGCAGATTTTTTATTGAATATATTGTCTTTATGCATGTTCCCTTTTATGTTTGGAAATCTGGCTAAAACTTTGATGGAAATTCCGTCAGGCGTTTACAATGAGCTGATAGCCAATCATGAAAAATATGTGATAGAATTTACTATAAACGCACTGAAACCGTGCGATAATGAGATCAAACGAAATAAATTAACACAATAGTTATGAATAAGGAACAACAATATAAAATGGGAATTGATGTTGGGTCAACAACCGTCAAAATTGTAGTTTTGGATGATAATAATACAATTATTTACAAATCATACTGTAGGCATCAGGCGAATATACAGCAGACTCTGATAGCCGAACTGCAAAAGGTGATTGAAGTATATCCCCAAGCAAAGTTTACAATAAATATATCAGGATCAGCGGGAATGGGTATTGGCGAACGTGTCGGTATTTCATTTGTACAGGAAGTTGTTGCTGCCGTGGAGGTGGTAAAGAATGTTTACCCTGCTGCTCATACATTGATCGACTTGGGAGGAGAAGATGCTAAAATGGTATTCTTCAGCGAGGGTCGTCACCCTGATATACGGATGAATGGGAGTTGTGCCGGAGGGACAGGTGCTTTTATAGATCAGATGGCGAGTCTGATGAATATTACCATCGAAGAGTTAGGGGTAAAGGCGCTGGATTTTGACAAAATATATCCGATAGCCTCACGTTGTGGTGTATTTGCTAAGACTGACGTCCAGAATCTTATTAGCCGGAACATCCCCGTTTCGGATATCTCTGCTTCTATACTTCATGCCGTTGCCTTACAATCGGTAACTACTCTTGCACGTGGGTGTGAAATTATCCCTAAGATAATCTGTATCGGGGGACCGTTGACTTTTATCCCTGCGTTGCGAAACGCTTTTCGTGAAGTGCTTAAGATACAGAGTGAAGATATAATTGTTCCCGAGAATGGGGAATATTTCCCTGCATGGGGTTCTGCTCTTTATCACGAAGCTGATGCAAAAACGTTTGATTTGAACGAATTGGTGGATAAACTTTCGGAGTCTACATCGTCAAACCATAGTGATGCGCTCGAACCACTCTTCAATGACGAGCTTGAATATATTGAGTGGGATGCGAACCGCAATGTAAAAGCCTTGAAGTTTAAACCTCTGGGTGAGGAGAAGTATGTAGAATGTTTTCTGGGTATAGATTCTGGATCTACTACATCTAAAGTCGTAGTGATGGATACAGATGCCAATATCATATATAAGTTTTATGGTAATAACGAAGGAAATCCTCTGAGAAAAGTGATGGAGGGGCTATCCTTATTCTATAAAGAAGCTCAAGAGAAAGGTGTAACTGTGAAATTCCTTTCGTCAGCAGCTACAGGCTACGGCGAAGATTTGATGAAGTCTGCTCTGGGGCTCGATTATGGAATTGTAGAGACCATAGCGCACTTGTCAGGGGCACAATATGTTGATCCCGATGTATCGTTCGTACTCGACATAGGAGGACAAGACATAAAGTCAATCTTTATCAACAATGGGTTGATCTCGAATATAGAGCTGAATGAAGCTTGCTCTGCGGGCTGTGGCTCGTTTCTGCAAAACTTTGCATCTACAATGAGCATGGAGCTTTCTGATTTTGCTCGTGCTGCTTGCCTGGCAAAGTATCCAAGTGATCTGGGTTCTCGTTGTACGGTGTTTATGAACTCAAAGGTAAAACAGTCTTTAAGGGAGAATGCTGGAAATGATGATATTGCGGCTGGTTTGGCTTACTCTGTGGTTAAGAACTGTTTGTTTAAGGTTCTCAAAATATCTAACCTGAAACAGCTTGGAGACCATATTGTTGTACAAGGAGGTACGTTCCGTAACGATGCCGTTTATCGTGCATTAGAAATGTTGTCGGGTAAGACTGTGAGTTCTACTGATCATCCGGAATTGATGGGAGCTTTGGGTGCCGCATTATATTCTCAACGATTATGGGAGAAAAACCAAAACGCAACAACTTTCTCAGGAGAAGAGGCTTTGTTTGATCTGTCTACAATTAACTCTAAGGAGTTGACCTGTAAAGGTTGTACAAACCTATGCTCGGTATTACGATTCAAGTTTAACAATGGGAATATCAGCTATGCTGGAAATAAATGTGAGAAAGTTTTCTATAATAAAAATAATGATCGTAAGGAAGGCTATAATGCTTTTGATAGGAAAAATGAAATCCTTTTCAATCGTCCTGTAAAGGCTGATAATATAGAAAAAGGAAAAACGATAGGCATCCCTCGTGTGCTGAATATGTTCGATAATTATCCATTCTGGCATACTCTATTTACAGCATGCGGATTTAATGTGAGATTATCTCCCGAATCTACGTTCCCGTTATATCAAAAAGGAGTGGGAGGGGTGATGTCTGATAATATTTGTTTTCCTGCCAAGCTTGTACACGGACATATACTTGCTCTGATAGAGCAAAAGGTAGACAGGATTTTTTATCCGATTGTACCTAAAGAAGAAAAAGAATTCGGGCAATCGTCTAACTCTTTCAATTGTCCTGTAGTTAGTGGATACCCTGATGTTATACAAAGTTCGATAGATCCATCAGGCAGACACGGTATCCCTTATGATGAGCCGGTGATAACATTCAGCAGCGATAAGGCTTTGGCTAGAGGCTGTTATAATTACTTGTCGGGTTTGGGAGTATCTAAGGATGTTTTTGATAAGGCATTTCAACAAGCTTTAGTTGTAAAAGATAGTTTAAAACAAGAGCTTTATGGCTATCAGAAAGAGTTGTTAGATAAAGCCTTAGAGACGGGAGAGTTGACATTTATCGTTGCAGGTCGTCCATATCATACAGACCCGTTGATTCATCAGAAAGTAGGTCAGATATTTTCAGACCTCGGGGTTATAGTACTTACCGATGATGTATTTCGTAAGCCCGAAAGTCAAGGCTTTAGTAAATTGAATATTATTTCGCAATGGTCTTACCCCAACCGTGTAGTACAGGCTGCGATGGAAGTAGCTAAGTTACCCCAAAATATACAGTTGGTACAGCTCAACTCCTTTGGTTGTGGTCCCGACTCCTTCTTTATGGACGAGACGCGTGATATATTGAAGGCTGCCGGCAAAAATATAACCGTTCTTCGTATCGATGAGATAGCCAGTCCGGGCTCTATTCGTTTGCGTTTGCGCTCATTGGTAGAGTCACTCAAAGCTGTAAAGTCTTATGATCTGGTAGCAAGTAATTCATATAAAGGCTATTCTGCTCCATATAAAAAAGAGAAAGACAAAAATAAAACGGTTCTTATTCCTTGGCTTTGTGATTTTATATCTCCATTTGCCCCGGCATTGGGTGAAATTCTTGGGTTGAAGGTAGAGAATCTTCCTAAATCGAACAAAGTATCTGCTGATCTTGGTTTGATGTATGGAAACAATGAAGTGTGCTATCCGTCTACCCTCATTTTGGGAGATATTATCAATGCACTCCAATCGGGAAACCATGATGCGAAAGATATTGTGCTTGCAATTACACAGACAGGAGGTCAGTGCCGTGCTACAAACTATATAGCACAGATCAAGACCGGATTGCAAAATGCAGGATTCAATGATATTCCTGTAATAGCACTCAGCTCGGGAGAAACATATCAGAATGACGAGAGTGAATTTACGTTGGAATGGAAAAAAATAGCAAAGATCGCAGTTCCAATTGTATTGTATGGCGATGGTCTGCAACAGATGCATAGTGCTATTTCTGTGCGTGAAAAAAAGGAAGGAGCGTCGCAGCAGATATTTGATTTCTATATCGAACGAGGGATCGATGCCGTTCGGGCAAAGGATGCGAAAACGTTGTATAGGTTATTGAAAGAGGCTGTTGAGGACTTTAATAATGTGCCTATTTACGATAAAGAATATTCTAAAGTGGGGCTTATAGGAGAAATATTTGTGAAGTACAACAATTATGCACAAGCAAATATATCCGAGTGGTTGCGGTCTCGTAATGTAGAAGTTTCTACTCCTCCATTGTTAGATTTTCTTATGCAGTTCTTTGTAAACAGTAAGGTAAATGTCGAAAATGGACTTAGTGAAGAAACCATTTTTTCGAAGACTCTAAAACCCCTTATCTGGTGGTATATCAATAGCAAGGTGAAAAGATCGGAGAAGATATTGAGCAAGTTCAAGTTTTATGAGCCCTCAGAATCTATATATGCAAAGGCAGAAGCGGCTTCAGAAGTTTTAGACCTCTCCAATCAGTTTGGGGAAGGTTGGCTTATCCCTGGAGAAATTGCTCATTATGCTCGTAAGGGTGTAAACAAAGTTGTTTGTCTGCAACCATTCGGGTGTATTGCGAATCATATTGTAGCCAAGGGGGTAGAAAAGCGGATTAAGGAAATCTATCCGAATATGAATATCTTGTATCTGGATATCGATGGAGGTATTGCAGAGGTTAACTTGCAAAATCGTCTGCATTTTATGATATGATGACCAGTTGTCTCACAGCTTTGTAAATTCATATATGTTGTTTCTGAACGGAGAAAATAGTTCTAGACCTTAAAGTTTTTCTCTATTCAGAAACAATATTTTAGTATGCTATTTTGTCCAATATCAAAATTATAACTGTAGCAAGTACCTGTAATTAAAAAAATAAAAACTTATATTTGCAGAAATATTCAGTCATAACTATCTATGAAGAAATCCCATTTTCTGCAAACATTATACTTGCAAAAACCTCTCTTCCTGATTCTTCTTATAGCGACCTTATCTACTCTTCCTTGGATAGGATTAGGAGATTTTTATACCAAAGGTGAGCCTCGTGAGGCTGCATTGGCCGTATCGATGATCGAGAAAGGAGAGTGGGTTATTCCTTCCAGTTATGCAGATGAATTTGCATATAAACCGCCATTTAATCATTGGCTTATAGCCGGCTTTTCTTTAGCCCTGACGCATGGCGAAGTTACCCCTTTTACATCGCGTCTGCCATCTACAATTGCATTTATTGCTATGATTGGGGTTTGCTTTATGTTTTTTGCTCGTCGCAGACCTGTTATAGAGGCTTTTGTTTCGTGTCTTATCCTGATTACCTGCTTCGAAATACACAGGGCTGCCATGACTACTCGGGTAGATATGGTACTTACATTTCTCCTTGTGGCAGCGATTATTCAAATGTATGCTTGGTATCAAAAGCGGCGGGTGTATCAGCTTATTTCCATCTGGCTGCTTCTTAGTATGGCTACCCTCACCAAGGGTCCTATAGGGGTCTTGCTGCCATGCATGATATTCGGCGTGTTTTTGTTGTTCCAGAAAGAAAACTTCTTTAAAGCAACAGTAAAATGTATTTTGATTGCACTTCCTGCCTTTATTATACCTCTGATTTGGTATTATGCTGCTTATAAGGTAAAAGGAGAGGCATTCTTCGACCGTGTGTTCTATGAGAATTTTGGCAGATTTCTTCATCTGAAGGCTGCTGATATGGATGCAAGCTATGAGTTGGGACATGACGGGCCGTTTTGGATTTACATCGTATATCTGGTATCAGGCTTTTTACCTTGGACTATTTTGCTTGTGATTTCTCTTTTCTTTTTGAAATATAAAAGAGTGAGTGGATCGGTAAAACAAATCATAAACAATATTGCCGGTAAAATAATGACTATGGACAAAGCGCTTTTGTATAGCCTTATAGTTATTGTTGTTTCGCTATTGTTCTATTCTATTCCTGTGTCGAAAAGGAGCGTATATATAATGCCCGTGTATCCATTTATCGCAATATTTATCGCTCGCTTTTTTATCTATCTTGTTGATGCAAAACCGAAAGCGGTTCGTATTTCAACCTCTATTCTGTTAGGAATCTCAATTATCGCTCTTCTGATAATAGGACTCGCATATACACGAGTTATTGATATAGAAGTTATTGCAGGATATTTTGCCAAGAGAGAGAGAACCCTTCAGGATATCAAAATCTTCTCGGACATGTTCAAGTTTCCGGGTTGGTTAGGCTTATTTGGAATTTCGATTTTGCTATGTGCTACGATTAATAGCATTTATTTGTTACGCAAAAAAATCAATATAAAGATATTGATGGCAGGTTTTGGAATCATGTTTTCTATCAATGTTTTCATGGATTCTTATTTGCTGTCTAATTTTAAAGATACTTATTCGGCTCGCCCATTTGCTGAAATGATTTCTGAGAAATATAAGCCCGATGGAGAGATATACGTTACGAATAATCTGAGAAAGTATTTCAATCTCTATGCGTTAAATTTTTATCTGCACAATAACTTTAAGAACATAGATTTAGAATCCCCAAAAGAAGGTTATTTTGTAACCTTAGAGAAATATTCAGAGAGTATTCGTCAAGAATATGGAAATAGATATGAGTTTGAACTTTTAGAAAAAAGCGATAAGTTAAACGAATACAGAACCTCGATGTTATTTTATAGAATAAAATCAAGGAATTAATTCAGCCTTAGCAAACGATTGGAGACACATGAAGCAACAAATTAGTAACCTGATTAAAAGTGATTCGATAAAACAATTGATAAAATATGGTCTCGTTGGTGTAGTGGGACTTGTTATTGATATGGGTGTTTACTACTTACTGGTTACTAAATATTCTGTGCATTACCCTTTTTCAGTTCATATCAGTACTCTTTTGGGTGGAAGGATGTCTGTTGGGATGCTTGATATTCTTATTTCCAATATTATAAGTTCCACTCTGGCTGTGATTAATAATTTTATACTAAACAGCTATTTTACATTTAAGGTAACTGATAACAAGCTGAAGCGCTTTACTTCTTTTGCCGGTATAGCTTTGGTAGGCATGGTTATAAGCTCCATGTTGCTTACATTGTTTATTGGGGTCATGAAGATGGATGATATGTTGGCAAAAGCATTTGCTATATGTATTGTGGCTGCTATTCAATTTATAATCAATAAGTTTTTTACTTTCAAGCAAAAGTGAGGATAGGTAAGACATAATATTTTAACATTATAAATGCAATAATTACACGAGCAACTAAAAACAAAATTCCATATTAATTGTTCTATTAGGAATAACGATAACCTTACTTATATTGTATTCTAAAATTTTACAATGAACTACCGGTAAGAAGGGATATTCAGTAGTGTTTATTGTTTATTTCAGCTAGATTTTTTTTGAATTTTTAATGTGGAATGCTTAACAAAGGTATAAAAAAATATGTGTCTAACCCGGTAATCGGGCTTTTACCATTTCTATTATATGTAATACTTCATATAGCAAATGTGGAAGAGGGATTAGCGCTAGTTATCAGTCTTTTCTCAGCTATAGTTGGGGAGTTTCTTGTCCGTCTGTGTTGCAAAACCCGAGGTTTTAGTATTACATTCTATATTTCAGCAATAGCTATTTTTATTACCTTGTTTATCTGGTTGCTAACTCATAAATATAGTTGGCAATTAAATACCTATCTGGTGATATGCGAAATTGTAATAATATGTCTCTTTATGCTTTTAAGAGTAAGTAAGACATATATTGCCACACGATTTTTTCGACATAGAAACCATCTTCAGAAGGCACTCATGAGCGAGTTTTATGGTTGTGCAACACTTGTTCAGTACGGTTTGACTTTACATATTTTTGCCATATTATTATATCGACAGTTCTCTTTTAATTATAACTTTTTGCGCTCATCGGATATCGTTATATTCGTTGCTACGCCGGTCTTTATTATCTCTCTGATAGGGATATATCAAACGGTGAAAGTAGGCAATTTGGTTTCTAAACTTAAACAAGAAGATTGGATTCCTATCGTTACAGAGAAAGGGGAAGTTACAGGTAAAATAGCCAAGAGCGTATCTTTGAATATGAAGAACCGATTCATGCATCCTGTTGTTCGGGTGGCTCTCATCTCAGGATCGAGGATATATTTGCAGGAACGTCCCAAGAATGATTTGCTGAACCCTTCGAAACTGGATTATCCGTTCGAAAAATATATGCTCTTCAATCATGAGATCAACCTGTCGGCACGAAACAGTATAAGGCGAATGCTTGGTGAAGAAACAAATATTCCTTTGAAATTTGTTCTCAAATATGTGTTTGAAAATGATGATACAAAGCGTTTGAATTTCTTGTTTGTAGCCAATGTTGACGATGAGTTTAGTATAAAGAGAACCGGAAAATTGAATGGAAAGTTCTGGACTATAAAACAAGTTGAGGCGGGTTTTGCCGATGAAATCTTTAGTGAATGTTTTGAACTGGAATTTGAATACCTTAAAAATATGGTATTGCTATCTCCTGAGAATCAAGGGAATCAATCTGTATAAAAAAACTCCCGTCATAGGGTTTTTCTTTTTCTCCATACCTGATAAGAATTAACCACATTTTGCCACAATACATAAGCTCCGGGTCCTAACGATGATATAGGATTTAGATATGTTTGAGCCATCCAGATAGCAAGGATGGTATTTTTTTGTCCTAATCCCTGTCCTCCGGCTATCGTGTCGTTGTAATAAGTGCCTAAACGGCGTCCCACAAGAAATTGAGCTATGCAAATAGCCAAAGCCGATAAAGCGACCGACAGTTCTATTATAAAATTGGGACTTTCTTGGTCAATTATAAACTGTACGGTTTTCCCTGTAATAATAACCAACGCTATCGACCAAAGATAAAAAGACAATCCTTTTGCTTTTTGAATCTCATGATGTACTCTGGGTAATAACCTCTTGAGTAAGAATGCGCCAAACAGAGGAAGAAATAATAGTATTGAGACTTTTTGAAATACAATCCAGAATGATTGAAGAAATGAACTTGACTCTATTTCTCCCGTATATGAAAACAGGATGGGTGCAACAATAACAATGACCATGTTGCAGAGTAAGCTATAAGCCATCAGGCTAGGAACATTCCCTCCAAGCATGCCTGTTATTACAGGTGCAGATGTGGCTGTGGGGGCTAAAACGCAAATCATTGCCCCTTGAGCGACAATGGGATTTAAAGGGCGAAGTAATACGTAAACCCCAATACTTCCCAATATCTGTATGGCAATAAGCCAAAAATGCAGCCGGGAAAAATGTATCTCCTTAAACGAAATATTGCAATAGGTGATCAATAGCATTAATGCTATGAGGTAAGGGGTAAGGAACGACAGTTCGCCCATATATTTGTGTAACAGAATGCCGGTAAGCATAGCTATGGGCATCATGTACGATTTAATCTTATTCAGCATGATTGGCTTATTGAAGATGTAAAATTAGCAAATATATTCCCTTTGAAGCCCTAATAAAGGTAAAATCATAAAAAAGAAAAAAAAGAAGTAAATTGAAATATTTTTAAATCTAAATCGTCTAATTAGATAAATACACTAATAAGAACATTGGATATGAAAGATGACAAGAACAAGAAGGAGAATTTGAAATACGCTCCTAAGAAAGAAATCGAATCTCTTGACAGGAAAGATAGTTCAAATATGCAACTGGCACTTGCTATAGAAGAGTTATGCTCCGATGACTTTTTATTTGACGATGAGAAAGAGTGATTCTTTTCGTTCACCTTATTAACTTAAAAAATGAACCCCCCAATGTTATTATACGGTTGAATACTACTATCTTTTTAGCTCGTCGATTGCTTGTCTAAGTGCGTCCGCTGCTTTTTTAACTGTAATATTCCAATCTTCGGCGGCATTATCGTCAGCACCATCCGAAATATATTTCAAACACAAGAACGGAATGTCCTCTTTTTTAGCAATATATGCCAATGGATAGGCTTCCATATCTACAATGTTATAATCTGATGTATTGTGGCTCACCTCGAAACTGTCTCCGGTTCCGCAGATGCCTTCTTGCAGAGCCTCGACCTGGATTCCATACTTCAGAATCGGTTTTGTGTTAGAAAAAGGCGTTTCATACAACTCACAGCCTAGAGTGGTTACATTCATATCACGCTGTATAAAATGAGTACAGCAGATTACTGCCTCTCTTTCAAAAAAATTGCTGCCAGCAGATCCGAGGTTGATGATAATGCTCGGTTTATTTTGTGCTATCTGTTTTGTTAAATGATACGCTGCATTTACCTTGCCCACACCAATAAAAAGTGGGCTTTCATCTACAAACTTATCTGAGGCTTCACTCTCGAGTGCAAAAACGTATAAAGGATTTTTACTTAATAGCTCTTTAATCATGTTATTGAATCTTATTTGCAAATATAAGGAATATAAAAGAATTGGATAAAGATAAAAAAGTGACAAAAGTAACAGGTTTAGTTCATATTTGATTGTAACTTTTCTCCCCCAATCATATCAATCCCTTTTATATAAGATAATTTTTTTTCATCTGCATTAACATTCTACTTTGTTGAGTAAAAATAAGAAAATATCAAATTTATATCTCAGCTAATACTTAGGATAGTAAATAAAAATATGATTCTAAATCCCGGTTTCTATGATGATCGAATGATGGGGGAGGTGATTTTGTAACAATAATTTAACCGACAGATATTCCATCTTATGTTAAATGAACGTAACTTTGTCGGTTTTGAATAACCAATAAGGTTTTAAAGACGTTAAAGATAAATAACCAATAAATAATGGAAGGTAGAAAAAAATACATAGGTCTCTCCGATAGTGAAGTGAAAGCAAGCAGGCAGAAGCATGGTGCAAATATTCTCACTCCCCCCAAAAAAGAACCTCTTTGGAAACTTTTTTTGAAAAAGTTTGAAGATCCGATCATTCGTATATTGCTTATTGCCGCATTCTTGTCCTTAGGGATTTCTATTATACATAATGAGTATATAGAGACTATTGGTATTTTTTGTGCTATTCTTCTGGCAACAGGCGTCTCTTTTTGGTTCGAAATGGATGCCAACAAAAAGTTTGACGTTCTCAATCAGGTGAACGACGAAGACCAGATTATGGTGATGCGCAACGGAAATGTAAAGCAGATTGCCAAAAAAGATATTGTAGTTGGTGATATTGTTTTGCTTGAGATAGGCAACGAGGTTCCGGCTGATGGCGAATTACTCGAAGCTGTATCGATGCAGATAGACGAGTCTTGTCTTACAGGAGAGCTGAGTATAGATAAGACTACAGACCCCGAACATTTCGAAGAAGGAGTTACTTATCCTTCAAACTGGGTGCTTAGAGGAACGAAGGTTATAAATGGGCACGGGGTTTTTGAAGTACATCGTATTGGAGATAATACCGAATTCGGAAAAGTGGCGGTGAAGGCGACCGAAAAAGTTGAAGGTGAAACACCATTGAACCGTCAGTTAGACTCTTTGGCTAAGTTTATCGGTGTTGTTGGTCTTATATTAGCCCTTTTCACATTTTTAGTCCTTGTTCTTAAGGATGTTGTTTTCGATCCTATTGTACCTATGCAAAAAAGACAGCTTGCTTTGCTTGCCGGTGCAATGTTGGGGGTAGCAGTGGGCATGATAAAAGTATGGTTGCCTATTATATATGGAGGTCTCGAATTGCTCGGTAAAGACTCTAAACTTCCTAAGTCTGTGAAAGAAGGAGGATGGTTGAGGTGGCTTTTTACAGGAGCATTGGTGACGGTTGCCATTTCATCGATCGGATATGTTTTTGGCGTAGATCCGCTGAATAGTAGTTCGTGGATAAATCTTGATACGGCTACAGAGATTTTACAGGCCTTTATGGTGGCGGTTACATTGGTTGTTGTTGCTGTTCCCGAAGGTTTGCCGATGAGTGTTACGCTTAGTCTTGCGCTTAGTATGCGTCGCATGTTGAAGATGAATAATCTTGTGCGTAAAATGCATGCTGTGGAAACAATGGGAGCTACCACTGTTATCTGTACAGATAAGACAGGAACACTTACTCAAAACCAAATGCAGGTTGCCAGCACTAATTTCTACGGATTGGAAGATCAGCGATTGACCGACAGCGAAATCAGCCGTCTTGTGATAGGGAATATATCGGTAAACTCTACTGCATTTTTAGATTTCTCAGACCCTAAGAAAGTGGCGGCTTTAGGAAATCCTACCGAAGGAGCTTTGCTGCTTTGGCTCAACAATAGTAAAATACTGTATAGTAATATTCGTAACAAAGAAGCTATCATAGAGCAATTGCCATTCTCTACCGAACGTAAGTTTATGGCAACTTTTGTAGACTCTCCAAAACTGAGAAAGAAAGTTCTGTATGTAAAAGGTGCGCCAGAAGTAGTTTTGAGTAAATGCAAACATGTAATTACTGCCGAAGGTCTCGTTCCGGTAAATGAATACAAAGAAAAAATTAATAGTCAGCTATTGCAATATCAGAATCAGGCAATGCGTACACTCGGTTTTGCATACCAGTATGTAGATGATGCAAAAGCGGCTGTGGAAGATTTGATTAAAGGAGAATTGGTATTTCTTGGAATAGCAGGAATTTCCGATCCCGTACGTTCTGATGTTCCTGAGGCTGTGCAACATTGCTTGAGTGCGGGTGTCGGGGTAAAAATTGTTACAGGCGACACGTATGGTACGGCTAAAGAAATAGGGCGTCAGATTGGTATTTGGAAGGATGATGAGGATACCGATCTGAATATTATTGGTGGTGTTGATTTCGAAAAGCTTTCCGATGAGGAAGCACTCGATAGAGTACAAGGTTTAAAGATAATGTGTCGTGCTCGTCCGACAGACAAGCAGCGGCTTGTGCATCTCCTGAAACAGAAAGGGGAGATCGTTGCTGTTACCGGTGACGGGACAAACGATGCTCCTGCTCTCAATTATGCGGATGTAGGTTTGTCGATGGGCTCGGGGACATCGGTCGCTAAAGAAGCGAGTGATATTACTCTGCTTGACGATTCGTTCAGTAGTATTGCTACTGCTGTGATGTGGGGGCGTTCGCTCTATAAGAATATACAGCGCTTTATGTTGTTTCAGTTGACTATCAACGTGGCTGCACTTTTGATCGTATTTTTGGGTTCTGTGTTTGGGCAACAATTGCCGTTAACCGTAACGCAAATGCTTTGGGTAAACCTGATTATGGATACTTTTGCGGCCGGAGCATTAGCTTCATTACCTCCTGACCCGAATGTGATGAAAACTAAGCCGAGGAAAAACAGTGATTTTATTGTGACGCCTTCCATTGCTAAACATATTCTTTTTACAGGCGTAATGTTTGTTATATTACTTCTCGGAATGATGTATTATTTTTCAGATCCTGTTCACTTGAATTCATTCTTTAGCTATGTCGCCGAAGGAGATAGAGAGCGTTACTTCTTGTCGTATTTCTTTACAGTCTTCGTTCTACTACAATTCTGGAATATGTTTAATGCCAAAGCCTATGCAACAGGTAAATCCGCTTTTGCCGGATTAAATAAAAGCGCAGGCTTTGAGTTGGTAGCCTTAATAATTCTTGTAGGACAGATATTGATTGTTACTTTTGGTGGCGATGTATTTCGTACTATGCCGCTAACCATTCAAGACTGGGGCATTATTATAGGCGGCACATCTGTTGTTCTCTGGATTGGCGAATTGATTAGACTGATAAGAAAAAAATGATTTGATAAATAAAAATATATTTTCCTGACAATCTTTTCAGGTTATATTAAATAGGCTTATCTAATGTGGAAGTTAGATAAGCCTATTTCAATATTGAAACAGGCTCTTAAGTTAAAAAAGTATTATTTTTTGAAAGTTTGTTGCTTATAATTCATCAAAAATATGTATATTTGCGCGCAATAAATTTCAAAAGCTCTTTAATATATGTCGTTTATTGCAGATAAAGTTGTAATGGATGGATTGACATTCGATGATGTATTGTTGATCCCCGCTTATTCAGAAGTTCTCCCCCGCGAAGTCGATTTGTCGACAAATTTCTCACGCAATATCAAATTAAATATTCCGTTTGTTTCGGCTGCAATGGATACTGTTACCGAGGCTAAGCTTGCTATCGCAATAGCTCGTGAAGGTGGTATAGGCGTTATACACAAGAATATGTCTATAGAAGCTCAAGCGCAGCAGGTTCGATTTGTTAAACGTGCAGAAAACGGAATGATCTCAAATCCTGTAAGTATTCTTCGCGACAAAACAGTTGGTCATGCCTTGGCAATGATGGCTGAATACAAAATCGGGGGGATTCCTGTTGTGGACACAAACAACCGTTTGGTTGGTATTGTGACCAATCGTGACCTGCGCTTCAGACGTGATATGAATGAGTTGATCGATGATGTGATGACAAAAGAAAATATCATTACAACACGCCAGACTACAGACCTTGAAGCGGCAGCAGATATTCTTCAACAACACAAGATTGAAAAACTACCTGTAGTTGATGCCGATAATAAACTAATCGGACTAATCACATATAAAGATATTACAAAGGCAAAAGATAAACCGTTTGCGTGCAAAGATGAAAACGGACGTTTGCGTGTTGCTGCCGGTGTGGGTGTAACTTATGATACGCTGGAGCGTGTTGATGCTCTTGTTCAGGCCGGAGTAGATGCAATTGTTATTGATACAGCACATGGACACTCAAGAGGAGTGGTTGAAATGCTGAAAAAAGTAAAAGCTACTTATTCAAACATTGATATTGTTGTGGGTAATATAGCAACAGGCGATGCAGCAAAATATCTAGTTGATGCCGGAGCAGATGCCGTAAAGGTGGGAATCGGTCCGGGTTCGATCTGTACTACACGTGTAGTTGCAGGTATCGGAGTGCCTCAGTTATCGGCTATCTATGATGTTGCTAAAGCGCTGAAAGGAACAAATGTTCCGTTGATTGCGGATGGAGGTTTGCGCTATTCGGGAGATATTGTGAAAGCTCTTGCTGCAGGAGGTTACTCTGTTATGATGGGGTCGTTGCTTGCCGGAGTAGAAGAGTCTCCGGGCGAAACAATCATTTTCAATGGACGTAAGTTTAAGTCATATCGTGGTATGGGTTCTTTGGAAGCAATGGAAAAAGGCTCAAAAGACCGTTACTTCCAAGATATGGAAGCTGATATTAAAAAGCTTGTGCCGGAAGGTATTGCTGCCCGTGTTCCTTTCAAAGGATCGTTGTTTGAAGTCGTTTATCAGATGACCGGCGGTCTTCGTGCCGGAATGGGGTATTGCGGAGCAAAGAATATTGACGAACTGCACAATGCTAAGTTTACTCGTATCACGAATGCTGGTGTTGCAGAAAGTCATCCTCACGATGTTGCTATTACAAGCGAAGCTCCAAATTACAGCAGAGGAGAATAAAATTTGATTGGACAGAATTTATTATAATACGAATGGTTGCCAATCGGCAGCCATTCGTTTTTGTTAATATCTATCGGCTCGTTTGATGGTGTTACTTCTGCTAACTAATCTTCCCTCATATTAAAAAACTATTGGTATTCCTTTATTTTAGAATATTTTAAAACATTACAAGCCTTTATTTCTTGTATCTTTGCTTTTTATACAGTTTATCAGCTTGATATATGAATAAAAGACGACTTGTATTCTTTCTTATCACACTACATGCTACTTTCTATCTGCATGCACAGCAGGTAGACCCTGTCGCTATTCAGATTAATGGAAAACCTGTATTGAAATCAGAGTTGGAGAAAGCTTACAGAGAAAGTAATGTCTCAAGGTCTGATGGTGAAAAAGAATCTCTAGCTGACTTTGTTCAATCTTACATAGATTTTAGGTTGAATATTGCAGAGGCTAAAGCTCAGCGAGTGGATACAACCGGAAATTATATAAGAGATTTGTCTGCAGCAAGAGTTGGCATGTCTCGTAAATATATGCAAGATACGATTTACGAAAATGATTATTTGTTGAAGATATATAATAGGATGCAGCAAAACGTGGAAATAAATCACGTACTTGTTCCATTCGAAGAAAAAATAATATATCCTGCCGATACAGTTGTTCTATACCAAAAAGCGATAGACTTGCAAGGGAGATTATCTAAAAATGGGTTCGCAGCCGAAGGGTATAGTAAAGTATTGTCGTCTTCTACTGTTTTGGATTATAATCGACAAAACGGCTATATTGGCTGGGTTGCTCCTTTTATGTTTAATGCTAAAGTAGAGGAGGTGATTTACTCTCTTCCTGTTAACGAGGTCAGTATGCCGATAAGATGTTCGGATGGATATCATATTATACAGGTCTTAAATAAACGCCCAGCTGTAGGTTCGGTAGATATCGAGCAAGTGTTATTTAATTTTTCCCGTATTCCTGCCGGTCTCAATCAAATAGACAGCGTGGGGAAGGTTGCTTGGAGAGAATATCGGAATATCCGTACAGCTTCAGATTATCAATCGTTGTGTGATGAGTTTACTCGTGTAATGCAAATGGGTGAAAAAGGGTGCCATTTTGGAGTTCTAAATTTGGAATCTCGTTTGTCTCCAACGTTTATAGAAGCAGCTTTTAATCTCAAAAAAGAAGGAGATGTGAGCGAACCTGTACAATCTGAATATGGATTTCATATTATCCGGCTGCTGAAAAAAATTCCGGTTCTGTCTTATGCTGATATGAAGAGTTCGCTGAAAGCTCGCATACTGGAAAGTGACAAGTCGGAAGAAATGGCTATTGAGAAACGAAAAAGTATGTCACAAGAATTAGGTTTTAACTTGAATCGTGTGGCTTATGACAGACTGAATGAAATAGCAAATAAGATATCTCCTAAAGATTCTTCTTTTTTGAAAAAAGTTGATAATAGTAATGATATTTTATTTTCGTTTGGAGATAAGAAGATATATACTGTTGCTAACTTTGTTGAATATATTCGATTGAGGCAAAACTTGATGGATAATAAGCCGACCGATGCTCCTGAAACGGTAGTATACACAGAGGCTATCAATAATTCGTTATCCACAGATGTGCTGAAAGAATATTTTAATGCATATTATTCACGTTGCCTGACTGATTATTATTACTTATCTCTACCAGATAGAGAACCTGAATATAAGAAGCAATTAGATGAAGTCTCTAATGGACTTTTATCTTTTGGCGTAATGAATAAGAATATATGGGAACGTGCTGCTACCGACGAAAAAGGCTTGTCGGAATATTTCAAGAAAAATAAAAATAAATATTCCCTTGGCGGAACAAAGTATAGAGGACTGATTGTTTATGCAAAAGATGAAAAAGCACTAACTGTTGCTGCATCATTAGCTAAGAGTGAGAAGAACAGAGATATTCTTATTGAAAAAATAAGACATGCTCTGAATAAAGATTCTCTCAGGGTGCTGATGGAACCCGGAATATGGGCTAAGGGTGAAAACCCGTATGTAGATAATAAGGTCTTTGAGGGAAAAGAAGCGAAAGCAAAAATGGGCTATCCGTACTTTATCGTCTTGGGTGACTTTGTATCAAAGCCAATAGACTATAATGATGTGAGATATGCTGTTGAGTCTGATTATCAAACTCAGCTCGAACAACAATGGAAGGCTGATTTACGCAAGAAATATAAAGTGGAGATAAATAATTCTGTATTGAATACAATAAAATGAGAATCTATAATATTATTATAATATCTGCATCAATTTTGATATCTATGCTGTCATGCAGTAAAGGAAGTACTGATGCGCCTGATCTGAGCCAAGTTCCTGTAGTCACTGTCGGGGACAAAACCTTGTATATGGATGAGCTCAACAATACGGTTCCCCGTACACTGTCTGCGCAAGATAGTACTGCTGCGGCAGATACCTACATAAAAATGTGGATAAATGATCAGCTGTTGTATGACAAGGCGAAAAAAAATATAGTAAATAAAGAGGAGATAGAACGATTGATAGAAAACTATCGAAAAACTCTTATCTCGAATCTATATCAAGAGCAATTGTTGACGGAGCATCTGTCAAAATCCGTCTCCGATGCCGAATTGCAATCTTTTTACGAACAGAATAAAGATAAGTTGAAGCTTAAAGAAAATATAATAAAGGGACTATATCTGAAAGTTCCGATTGACTCAAAAGAACTCAATAATTTTCTGAAGTGGTATAAACAACCGACAGATGCAGCTGTAGAAAATATAGAGAAGAATACATTGAAGAATGCAGTTGGGTACGAATATTTCTACAATAGGTGGGTAAGCTTGAACGAGATTATAGATAATATGCCACTATCCGTGGATAACGGGGCGGACTTCTTGAAGATCAACAAAAATATAGAAGCCCGGGATTCTTCATTCGTATATCTTTTGAATGTGAAAGAGTACAGGACTGTGGGAAGTGAGGCTCCTTATGAGTATATAAAAAATCAATTGATGGAAATTTATACAGAACAGAGGAAAAGCGATTACCTCAATAAGGTGCAACAGGACTTGTATAATAAGGCCATTTCGGATAATGAAATTAAGTTTTATAATAAGTAGACTATAACTTCTTTTTTTACGTTAAGAAAAAGTGATACATTATCACTATATTTACGCCACTTTTTAATAAACAGACAAAAATGATGCAAAAGGCAAGAAAATTAATTTTATTAATAATACTATTGGGGTCGGGTATTTTATCCTATGCTCAGAATAATGTTATAGATGAAATAATATGGGTAGTAGGGGATGAAGCTATCCTGAAATCGGATGTTGAAAAAGTTCGCTTGGGGATGTTGTCTCGCGGAGAACGCATCGAGGGAGACCCTTATTGTTTGATTCCGGAGCAACTTGCTGTTCAAAAGCTGTTCCTCGATCAGGCAAAGATAGATAGTATAGAAGTGCCGGCATCAGCAGTTAACAGCCAGCTATCGAGATACGAGAATAATGTTATTGCCAATCTGGGTTCAAAAGAGAAAGCCGAAGAATACTTAGGCTCTACTATGTCACAGCTCAGGGACGAATGGCGCGAACAAATTCGTAATGAATATCTGGTTTCAGAAGTAAAGAAGAGCTTGGTGGGTAAAAAGACCAATCTGACACCTTCCGAAGTTCGAAAATATTATGCTCAGCTACCAAAAGATAGTTTGCCTTATATCCCGACAATGGTTGAAGTGCAGATTATTACGAATGAACCTGTGATTCCATTAAAAGATATTGATCAGGTAAAAGATCGGCTGAGAGATTATACAAACAGGATAAACTCCGGAACTGCCGACTTTGCTACTTTAGCAATCATGTATTCTGAAGATCCGGGTTCGGCACCCAATGGTGGTGAACTGGGTTTTATGGGACGTGCCGAGTTATTGCCGGAATTCTCAAGTGTAGGATTTTCTTTGTCTGATCCTAAAAAAGTATCAAATATTGTAGAGACTGAATACGGCTTCCATATCATTCAATTGATAGAAAGAAGAGGTGATAGGGCTAACTTCCGCCACATACTGCTTCGTCCGAAGGTATCGACAGAAGATATGAATAAAGCAAAATTCAGACTAGACTCTATTGCAAACGATATTAGGGCAAATAAGTTTACATTCGAAGATGCTACAGTATTATCTTTCGATAAAAATACAAGGAAGAATAACGGGCTGATGGTAAACTACAAAGAGAGTACAAACTACGGCACTCCTCGCTTTACAATGGAAGAACTACCTACCGAAATAGGTAAGATAGTAAACAATATGAAAGTAGGAGATATATCGCCTGCATTCACAATGAAGCAGAATAGCGGTAAAGAAGTTGTTGCTATTATAAAATTGAAAAGCAAGACTGAAGGACATGTCGCAAATGTTTCTGACGACTATCAGACATTGAAGGCGATTGTAGAAAACAAGAAGCATGAAGAGGTTCTGAAAAAGTGGCTCCAAACAAAAATAAAGAGTACTTATGTAAGAATAGATAAGGATTGGGAAAACTGTGATTTCCAATATCCCGACTGGATTAAAAAAGATCAGGCTAGCAAGTAAATATAACAGGTGTTTAAGAAATTTATTACATACATAACGCAAAGGCATAGAATATCTGCAATCAGTGTTTTATGCCTGATTGCTATTTATGCATCGGCACAGATGATGATTTCTCCGCATATGGATGTGGATATCCTTCAGGTGCCTCAAAAGCCTCAGAGTCAGCAAAAACCTCAACAGGCAAAAGGAAAACAGAAAGTAATAGACATTGTATTTAGTAAGGAACTGTTTACCCGAGCGGGTTCAGATGTTAAGATATTGAAAGATAGTGTTATATTCTTTCACGATGGGGCGTATCTGTATTGCGACAGTGCCTACTATGACGAAAAGATGAACTCTTTTAATGCATTCAGTAACGTACGGATGGAACAGGGCGATACCCTATTTCTCTACGGCAATTATATGCATTATGATGGAAATACAAGGGTTGTAATGTTCAGAGAGAACGTACGCCTCGAACATGGTAGCGGAACACTGTTTACCGACAGCTTAAATTATGACCGTATGATGAATATCGGTTATTACTTTGATGGTGGTATGCTCGTCGATTCGTTGAATGAGCTTACGTCCTACTGGGGGCAATATGAGCCTGCACTCAAGCTGGCAACATTCAAGGATAGTGTGATTCTTGTAAACAATAAGTTTAAGTTATATTCCGATCGTCTTAAATATAATACGGATACTAAGATTGCAACAATCTATACTCCTACCAAAATTGTTTCCGACAGTGGCATTATTTATTCCAGCAAAGGCTGGTACAATACTGCAACCGAGGAGTCCCTCTTGTTGGATCAATCTACAATTGTAAACAAGCAGGGTAATCGTATATTGAGAGGAGATTCCATATCGTACCATAAGGCAAAAGGATATGGAGAGGTATTTGGCAATATGTTTTTGCAAGATACGACTAAAAAAGTTATCCTAAGAGGACATTATGGTTTCTATAATGAGCTTACAGATTATGCGCTGGCTACCGATTCGGCTTACTGTGTTGAATATTCGCAAGGCGATACACTATATATCCATGCCGATACTCTTAAGCTGATTGCAATAGTAGATAGTATCAAACCCACCAATCAGAAGATACAAAAGCATACTAAAGTAGCTGCGGATTCCTTACATAGCGATTCTATAGGTAAGCTTCATTCCGATTCCTTACATACTCAGCCGGTAAATATATCTTCTTCGCTCGAACCTTTGCCATCGGCATTACCTCCCGGGAAAAAGGAAGAGCCTAAAGTGACTACTTTCAGAGAGATAAAGGCATATTACGGAGTCCGTTTCTATCGCTCCGACATGCAGGGTATTTGTGACTCTTTACAGTTCAACTCAAGAGATTCTATACTCCATATGTATAAAGACCCTATACTGTGGAATACAAACAGGCAGCTATATGGCGATACGATAGACATTTATATGAATGATAGCACAATCGATCATATGCATGTCAAACGATATAGTTTCTCGATAGAGCAGAAAGACTCGTTACATTACAATCAATTGAAATCGCGTTCTATGAAGCTTTTCTTCCAGAACAAACAGCTTGAAAGAGTATTAGCAGAAGGTAATGTGGAGACAATATCGTATCCCGAAGAGAAAAATAAGGAACTGTCAGGTATTCTCAATTGGCTTGAAAGCAGTTATCTACAGATATTCATGAAGGATGGTGCATTCGAGAAGCTTGTTACCTGGCCCAAATCTGTAGGGAAAACAACACCTTTCGACCTGATTACTCCAGAACAATTGCGTTTAACAGATTTCTATTGGTACGATTATTTACGACCTTTAGATAAAGATGATATATTCAGGAAAGTTTCTCGTAAAGCATCAGATGTAAAACCTCAACGGAGTAAAACCTCTGTCTTTAATCGGGAAGAATAACCATAGAATAATAATGAGTGATATAATACATCTTTTACCCGATTCTATAGCCAATCAAATCGCGGCAGGAGAGGTTATTCAACGGCCTTCGTCAGTGGTGAAGGAATTGGTTGAAAATGCCATCGATGCCGGAGCAGACAGTATACAGCTTATCATTAAGGATGCCGGGCGTACACTGATTCAGGTGATAGATAACGGAAAAGGAATGTCGGCAACAGATGCCCGCATGGCCTTTGAACGGCATGCTACATCTAAGATAAGAAAGGCGGATGATTTGTTTGATCTTCACACCATGGGGTTCAGGGGTGAGGCTTTGCCCTCTATTGCTGCTATTTCGCATGTGGAAGTTAAAACAAGAAGAGCTGAAGACGAACTGGGTACTTTGCTGCAAATAGCAGGGTCGAGAGTCGAAAACCAGGAGCCTGTGGCTTGCCCTGTAGGCAGTAATTTTTCTGTAAAGAATATATTCTATAATGTTCCTGCCCGTCGTAAATTCTTAAAATCGAACGATACCGAACGTAGAAATATTCTTACCGAACTGGAGCGTATTGTTCTGGTAAATCCTTCTATCGAATTTACTTTTATAGATAATGATGTAGAAGTATTGAGGTTCCCGGCCGGAGGTTTGCGGCAGCGTATCGTAAATGTTGTAGGTAAGAACTTCAATCAGCAGCTTATCTCTATTGATATAGATACTTCTCTGGCTAAGATAACCGGCTTTATAGGTAAGCCCGAATCGGCACGAAAAGCCAGAGCCCAGCAGTTCTTTTTTGTGAATAACAGGTATATGCGTCATGCATATTTTAATAAGGCTGTACAGTCTGCATTCGACCCTTTGATTCTGAACGGCGAGTATCCAAACTATTTTATTTATTTTCAAGTTGATCCTTCTACTATCGATGTAAATATACATCCGACAAAGACAGAGATAAAGTTTGAGAATGAACAGCCTATCTGGCAAATTCTTACCGCAGCCATCAAGGAGGCATTGGGTAAGTTTAATGAAGTACCTACAATCGATTTTGATACCGAAGGAGCTATAGATATACCGATACACGATCCTTCAAAAAATATATCCCAGCCTCGTGTAAATGTAGATCCGTCATATAATCCATTCAAGTCGCCTGCAAGGACAAACTATCAGCGTCCAAAGTTCGATTTGGATCAGTTATACAAAGGATTTGAAAGTGATAAAAGTACTGTTGATTTTTCTACTGAGCTTGCCCCCGATGTTGATATTTTTAGTCAGCAACAAACAGGCGATTCTGAAAAGATAGTTCCCGAAATGGTGGTACATTATCAATACAAGAACCGCTATATCCTTACCTCCGTTAAATCGGGACTAATGCTTATCGATCAGCATCGTGCCCATATTCGTATATTGTTCGATCAGTTTTTATCTCAGATAGAGCATAAAAGAGGCATCTCACAACGTGCACTATTCCCAGAGATTATCGAGCTGTCTCCATCAGAGGCTGCTATGATGCCTTATCTGACAGACGATCTTGAGGCCGTAGGCTTCGATTTGAGCCATTTAGGAAATAATTCTTATGCTATAAATGGTACGCCTGCCGAAATAACAAATATAGACTCTGTACAGCTTGTGCACAATATGATAAATAAGAGTATAGAGAGCGGCAGCGATGTAAAAGAGGAAATACGCGAAGCACTAGCACTTTCGATGGCTTATGCTGCATCAATCCCTTATGGGCATACTTTGTCTACAGAGGAGATGAATAAGATTGTCGATCAGCTTTTTGCTTCCTCTGCATATAAACATACTCCTGACGGAAAAACAATTATCTCTATGCTCGAAGATGATGCAATAGAGAAAATGTTCAAGTAAATCTTAAACTATTTATCTATGAGAAAGGCGAAAATTATCTCTCTCATCTTTACTATCTTTTTTATTTTAGGGCTATGTGCCTACTACTTTTATCCATCAACGACGGTCTCTACCGATAAGGCTAAAGCTACTCGGGAAGAACAGATAGAGGATGGCGATATAATCTTTCAGACTTCACTCTCGGCTCAGAGTGAGGCTATTCAGCAAGCTACAAACTCAAAGTACTCTCACTGTGGCATTATTTATAAGAATAATGGTAGATTCTATGTCTATGAGGCTGCTGAAACTGTAAAGCTGACTCCTTTAGATGAGTGGGTAGCAAAGGGAAAGGATGGTCATTATGTAATCAAACGGCTAAGGATTGCAAATCAGATATTAACCTTTAACACGCTGAAGAAAATGAAAGAGGAGGGGGCTAAACTCTTAGGAAAAAGTTATGACTCTGCATTTGACTGGTCGGACGAGAAAATATACTGTTCTGAGCTTGTCTGGAAAATTTATAAGCGAGGCGCAGAAGTTGAAGTTGGCAAGCTGCAGTACTTGAGAGACTTTGACTTGACAGGGGAAGAAGTCCAACAGAAACTAAAAGAACGATACGGAGATAAAATACCAAAAGATGAGATCGTAGTTTCTCCTGCATCTATTTTTAATAGTAGTATGCTGGAGACGGTCATTTCTCATACTCTATAAGATACAAAAAGCAGAATATTCGAATATTCTGCTTTTTGTATTTATAATAAAATTATACCAGTGTTATTTATTCAACAGCTTTTTTACTGTTTCAGAAATAGCTTTTCCGGCAGCAATACCTGCAAGAGCTTTTGTCGCTACACCCATCACTTTACCCATATCCGCAGGAGATGAAGCTCCTACTTGAGCTATAATTTCGGTGATTCTTGCATCCAGTTCTTCTTGTGATAATTGCTTTGGCAGATACGCTTCTATAACAGCAATCTGTGCTAATTCATCTCCGGCCAGATCGTCACGCCCCTGATTTTTATATATTTCTGCGCTATCTTTACGTTGCTTCACCATCTTTTGCAAGATAAGAGTTGCTGCTTCGTCAGATAATTCATCATTAGCACCTTTCGCTGTTTTTGCTTCAAGAAACTCCTTTTTTACTCCCCGCAATGCTTCCAGTCTTATTTTGTCCTTTGCGCGCATTGCGTCTTTGATATCTTCGCTTACTTTATCAAATAAGTTCATTGTTGTATTTTTTATTATGATTTAGTCATTAAAAAGGCCACCTTGTTTCTTCATTTCCGGCTTGTATTCGCTTGGGTTGAATTTCTCATCACGTTTGAATACCGGAGTGTTTTCCAAAGCGTCAATAATCTTATCATTATCCAATTCTTCTGTAGATAGGATAATTGGCTTTTGTCCGAAAAACGAAGAACGAACAGCTACAGTTTGTACACCATCTTTTCCGTAATGTTTTTCAATCATTTCATTGATACGGCGTTTTTCTTCTTCTTCCTGTCTGATTCTTTCTTCCTCTTCTTCCTCATCAATTTCGATAAGATCACTTTCCATTCCGGGAATACTCGACATACCGAATCCTGTAGCCAGCAAGGTTATTTTTACCTGTTTGCCTAGATTCTTGTCTATAGCAGTACCCCAAATAACTTCTATCTCTGGGCCAAAGCGTTTCATAAAGTTGGCAACAGCTTCCATCTCTTCTACTATTAGCGGTTCTTCTTCGCTCGAATAGATATTGAATAGAATCTTCTTGGCATCAAATACATCATTGTTATTCAATAATGGAGAGTGAAGTGCGTTTACAATTGCATCTTCCACACGATTTTCTCCTTCGCCTCGTCCGCTACTCATAATGGCTACTCCACCATCTTTCAGAATGGTTTTCACATCGGCAAAGTCCAGATTTATATGTCCGTGTACTGTGATTATCTCCGCAATACCTTTAGCTGCTATTGTCAGCGTATCATCAGCTTTTGCAAAAGCATTGGGGATAGTCAGGTCGGCATAGATATCAATCAGTCTCTCATTGTTTATTACAAGCAGTGCATCAACGTTGCGTGCTATATTTTCTACACCTTTCAGTGCTTGTATAATCTTTTTACGGCCTTCGAATACAAATGGTATGGTAACGATACCAACTGTAAGTATTCCCATATCTTTAGCAATACGTGCTACTACAGGCGCTGCTCCTGTTCCGGTACCACCTCCCATTCCGGCAGTGATAAATACCATTTTGGTTCCGTCTCCTAATAGTTTTTCCAAATCTTCACGGCTCTCTTCTGCCGCTGCTTTTGCAACTTCAGGACGGTTTCCAGCTCCAAGTCCTTCCGTGGTTTTTCTTCCCAGTTGGACACGTGTTTCTACCGGAGATTCGCATAATGCTTGATTATCGGTATTGCACAATGCAAACGATACATCATGTATACCTTCATTAAACATGTGATTTACGGCGTTACCACCACCACCACCTACACCTATAACCTTTATGATTGTCTGAGTTTTTCTTGGGAATTGAAAATCCAGTATTTTTTCATCCATATCTTAGCGTATTTGTTTTGTTATAACTTAAGGGATTTACTTCGATTATTCTTCATCGTTGAATACTGTTCCTCCAAAGTTTTGTACTTTTTCGAAGAACCTAAAGAGCGATGTTTGCCCTTTGTTTTTATCTTTCTTTCCCTTCTTAGGCTTAGGAGCTTCTTCCTCATCCTCATCTTCCTCTATTTCGGGAGCAGGCGGGGTAGGAGTTGTTTGTTGAACCGGTACAGGTTCCGGTCTGAATGCTTCCTTTCTTTCGCAATTTTCATTTGCAAAAAGCAGTAAGCTAAGAGCCTGTGTATATACCGGATTTTGCAGTAATTCGGCTGCATTATTAATATATACACGTTTTGGTGTTGCCCGTTTTACCGGAAGTTGTGCTTTGTCTGCAAAATATTCTTCCAGCCCTGTCATTTGCGATGCTCCACCTATTATAATAATTCCGGCATCCAGTTTATCTCCAAATCCTGATTCTTTTATCTGATGAATAACGTTCAAGATAATCTCGTCCTGACGTAGTTGTATCACTTTGTTCAACTCTCTAAGGTCTATATCGGCTGAAGTATCGCTGGTTGGTCTTGCTTTTTCTTTACCTAATTTGGCATAACGTATTTTGTATGTTTCGGCAGATTCGAAAACAAAGCCTAATCCCTGAACATCTTTCGTAATCGTACGTCCTCCGAACGGAATAACTGCCATATAGCGAAGCAATCCGCCCTTATATATGGATAATGTAGTAGTGCCTGCGCCAAAATCGACCAGAGCACATCCAGCTTGTCTGTCTTGTTCTTCCAGAACGAGAGCACCTGCGGCTACAGGGCCTACAATAAATCCGGCAATTTCAATCTGAGCCTTCTCTGTACTTTTTGCAAGATTACTTTTTATATTAGGACGTCCGATAACCAAACGATAATGACCTTCAATTACAGAAGCAACCTTATCAATCGGGTCTTCTTCGTATTGTCCGTCAAGGTAATATTCGGGAGCAAGGACGCTATAGTTGGCAAAGAAATCGGGCTTGTTCAGCTTCGCTTGCTGTTCCATCCCGTCGAGTATAGCAAATGTGATAGGGGTAGTACCATCGAGCAATTTAGTCTCTTTGTGTTCTATTGCCCGAAGTGATTTTCCGGCAACAGAAACATAAGCTTTTCCTATTTTCTTACCTGTCTTGTTTTCTAACAGGTGGATAAGTCCTTTGATTTTGCCTGCGGCATCATCTATATTATATATTGTCCCATATTTTACACATGAATCGGCAGGTATACATTCCGATGCCAAGATGGAAATAACGCCTTGTTCATTCTTACGTCCCAGTACACCAACAATTTTTGATGTGCCAAGGTCAATACCTACAATAAATCCTGATTGTTCCATATATCTTCTTCTCCTTTACAGTCCAATTCGAAAGAATTGTCCAGATCTTGTTCTTTATTCAACGTTTTGTACAAACAACTTGTTTGTTAAACTTCAGATTTATGACTGAATATTTATTCCACCCGGTCTCGTTAAGCCCGTTTTGATAAAAGGTGAGCAATTTGGCAAGCTTCTCTTTACATCCGTCCACACTGCCTAGTATGACCTGATGATCACCGACACGGGGTATTAATTTAATATCCTGGTTAGGTAGTACGACTATTTGTTCAATTTGTGCATTCCAAAACTCATCATTATGCAAAAATAATGCAAATTTATATAAGTCGGTCTTTGCAAACTCTTCTTTTATTGCTCCTGTTGCTATAGGGAGGTATGCCGTAGAGCGATTAGAAAGAGGCATTTTATTGCCCGCATTATCTATATAATAGTTTCCTCCGAGGCTGCTTATAACACGTAGAATCGGCTTCCGCTCTTCAATTACGACTTTTACAGCTCTATTGTTTGTAACAAATACGTTGGCTTCTTTTATCAGCTGATTGGCCATTATGGCCTCTTCTATCTTGTTTGTATTAATGTTTTTTAATTGTTTGCCTGTAGGATCAAGTCCTTTATCTTTGATATAACTTACAATATCTTTTGTTTCGATAAACTTATTGCCCTCGGCGCTATTTTTTATTTCTACTTCAAAACTTGTGCAAAAGTCATCCTGCGGCTTTTTTTCGAAATAAAAAGCCGAGAAAATAAGATAGCCTGCAAGAAGGCATATTCCTCCGATGACTAATATTTTTTTTATCATTTCTCTTCTAAAACTTCTTTTATTGCTTCCAACAATTGATCGATATCTCCTGCTCCGACTGTTAATAGAACCTCAACATCATTTTTATTTTCCAATAAAGGTAATAATTCTTGCTTGTTACACAATGTTTTAGGACAGGTAACCTTGTCGAAAATTATTTTTGAAGTCACACCTTCTATCGGTTTTTCCCTTGCAGGATATATATCCAGTAAAATGAGTTCGTCAAGCAAAGAAAGACTCTTTGCAAACTCATCGGCAAAATCTTTTGTCCGGCTATAGAGGTGAGGCTGAAAAACGCCTGTAACCTTACGGTCAGGATATAATTCCTTTACAGATGTAATGCTCGCTGCCAGCTCTTGAGGGTGGTGTGCATAGTCGTCTATCATCACGATCTTATCTGTTTTAAGGATAAAATCGAAACGACGCTTCGCCCCCTGAAATGTAAACATAGCATGTCGCAGTTCGTCAGGTGTAGCACCATTGAGCCATGCCAGAGCCATTGCTCCGATGCTATTCTCTATATTGATTCTAACAGGAACGCCAAGCTGTATGTTGTCTATTACTTCCTTTGGAGTAACAAAGTCGAAACGAATTTCACCGTTCCCTATTTTTATATTCTTTGCATGGAAGTCTCCTTTATCTTCAGAGTAGGTATATACCTTAACATCTTCTCCAACTTTGGGCGAAAGTTTTATATTGTGTTTCATCACCAACACTCCTCCTTGTTGAATGAGGGTGGTGAATTTCTCAAAGCTTTTGAGATACTCTTCTTCCGTTCCATAGATATCCAGATGGTCTGGGTCTACAGAAGTAATAAGAGCCATATACGGATGCAACCAGTGGAAAGAGCGGTCATACTCATCAGCTTCGATAACGGTAAACTCACTCTTATCTGAAAGCATAAGATTGCTGCTATAGTTTTTCAGGATACCCCCTAAGAAAGCATTACAATCGAGGTGCGATTGTTTAAGGATGTGAGCCAGCATACTTGATGTTGTTGTCTTTCCGTGTGTTCCTGCACAACAGAGAGCTTTGCTCGATTTGGTGATAGTTCCTAAAACCTGAGCACGCTTCTGTATCGTAAAATTCTGCTCGTGGAAATATATAACTTCTTCGTTTTCGGATGGAACAGCCGGAGTATATACCACTAATGTCGTATCTTTGTCTTTGCAGTATTCGGGTATCAGGCTTACACTGTCCGAATAGTGAATTTCTGCGCCTTCTTTTACCAGTTCTTTTGTCAATGGTGTTTCGGTACGATCATAGCCTGCTACTTTTTTGCCTTTCGACATAAAGTAGCGAGCCAGATTGCTCATTCCGATGCCACCGATTCCGATGAAGTATACTGCTTTTATATTATTCATGTTTTATTTTCGCTTTATTAGTCTTATTGCTTCGTCTACAATTCGGTTTGCCGAATCATGTTGCGCCAATTTTAAAATATTTTCCGATAGAGTTTTTAATTTGTCCTTATCCTTTATTGTCTCCAAAGCTGTTTTAATCAGCAAATCATTTGCTTCAATATCCTTTATGAGGATAGCGGCATCTTTATTTACCAGTGCCATTGCATTTTTGGTTTGATGATCTTCCGATACATTTGGAGAAGGAACAAGAATAACCGGTTTGCCCAACAAGCATAGTTCGGAGATAGAGCTTGCACCTGCTCTTGAAATGACCAAATCGGCTGCTTTATATGCTAAATCCATTCGGGAAATGAATTCATGGATATGAATATTCTGCGGATTTCCTTTCGATGCCAGATCCATATTCAGTTCGAAAAAGTATAGTTTCCCACATTGCCAAATGATTTGTATGTCTGACTCAGACAAAGCTTCTATTCCGCTAAATATACTTTTGTTTATTGTTCTCGAACCAAGGCTGCCACCTACAACCAGAATTGTTTTTTTATTCGGGTCGAGGTTAAACTCTGTATAGCCATCTTCTTTCGTTATATTCGATGATAATAATTCTTCACGACAAGGGTTGCCGGTCATCACTATTTTATCTTTCGGAAAGAATCTTTCCATATTTTCGTAGGCGACACATATACTGGAAGCCTTCTTGCCTAAGAACTTGTTTGTAATTCCGGCATACGAATTCTGCTCTTGGATGAGGGTAGGGATACCTAGTTTACTTGCCTTATACAACGTTGGGCCACTGGCATATCCTCCCACGCCAATCACGATATCGGGATTAAATTCTTTTATGATTTTGCTAGCCCGATTGAGGCTTTTCTGAAATTTCCAGATTGTAGAAAATATCTTGATCGGATTTTTTCTGCTAATCCCGACTACATTTAACCCTTCTATTTTGTATCCTGCGTTTGGAACTTTTTCCATTTCCATGCGTCCTTCGGCTCCCACAAAAAGTATTTCGGAGTCAGCGTAACGTTTTTTGATGGTGTTGGCAATAGCTATTGCCGGAAATATATGACCTCCTGTTCCACCTCCGCTAATAATAACTCTCAGATTTTTCATTGTTCTTCTGTATCTTTTACATAGGGTTCAAAATCTATATTGGCAATGCTTTCGTCCACATCTTCATGATCTGAGTCATTGAGTCGGGATGAGCATGCCAGAATAATGCCAAAATAGGCACATGTGATAATGGTAGACGTTCCACCCCGGCTTACCAGAGGCAGAGGTTGTCCTGTAACAGGAATCAAATTGACGGCTACGGCCATATTAGCCAAAGCCTGTATTGTGAGTATAAGTGCAGACCCGAGTATAAGATATCTCGGGAACTTCTTTTCGCATTTTGAAGCCAGAACGCCACACCTGAACATCAGAGCGACATATAAGAGCAAGACGAATAGCCCCCCAAGCAGTCCTGTTTCTTCAAGGATGATGGCAAAGATAAAGTCGGAGTAGGCCTGTGGAAGAAAGTCTCGTTCCACACCGCTTCCTGGCAAGCCGATTATACCACCGTTGGCTATAGCAATCTTGGCATGTGATACCTGATAATTGTCGTCAGTTATTTTATAAGCAATAGTTCCGTCGGCGTTCCTCATCTCTTTATCTTCTTCCGAGTGCCTTTCTATACGGTTTTTCCATGTAGCCAAACGTCCCGGTAAATACTCTTTTGCAAAAGAGTCGGGTAGGAGCGTAAGGCTGCCTAGCAAAATAGCTACAGCAGCAAGCCCAACAAAAGCAATCAATCCTAACTTCCTGAGGCTGACCTGTCCGATAAACATAAGCATAAAGCAGACGCCAAAAAGGAGACATGCCGTAGATAAGTTTTCGGGTGCAATAAGCAAGCATAAGGCTCCGATACCAATAATGAGGGTTTTGAATATCCAACCTTCATTATCAGGCTTCATCTTACTTAAAAAGAAGGAGACAAAACCGATTGCCGAAATTTTAGCAAACTCGGAAGGTTGTATCGTAAATGCTCCGATTCCAAGCCAGCGTTGTGCCCCATTCACATCTTGCCCCATAAACATGGTGATAACAAGGAGAACAGCAGATAGCGGTATTCCCAATAGCAATACTGAAAAATATTTGCTGGGAACCCTCTGCAAAAACATCACGAGGGCAAAACCAATAAGCAGGAATGCCGCATGTCGCAGAATCGGTGCCCAGTGGCTATGTTGACGGTAGGCAATTGTACTTGTAGCACTAAATACTTCAAGCAAAGAGATAATACACAGTGCGATAAATATGCACCATATAACTTTATCTCCTTTGAATGCCCGCCCTAAAAAATTGAATTCCATTTTTGATTACAGTTTTCTGACGTATTCTTTAAACTGATCACCTCTATCCTCATAATTTTGGAAGAGGTCGAAACTGGCGCAGCAAGGCGATAGCAAAACCGTATCTCCTTCTTGAGCCAATGCGTAAGATTTTTCTACTGCATCCTTCATTGATGAGGTATCTACAATATTGTCTATTTTACCATCAAAGAATTTATGCAGCTTACTGTTGTCAACTCCGAGGAAAACCAAAGCGCGAACTTTATCTTTAACCAATTGTTCGATCTCTGTATAGTCATTTCCCTTATCTGTTCCTCCTAAAATAAGGACAACCTTCGTTTTCATGCTTTGTAAAGCATACCAGCACGAATTAACATTAGTCGCCTTGGAGTCGTTTATAAACTGTATACCTCTCACTCTGGCTACTTTTTCAAGGCGATGTTCTACTCCTTGGAAGTCACTAAGCGAGTGACGCAGGTTTTCATCGGTTATATCCAGCAACTTTGCCGTGATGCCTGATGCAAGTGAGTTATACAGGTTATGTGTTCCTTCGAGTGCTAGTAAATCTTCTTTCATAATGAAAACCGATTTAGGAGTATCTATTTTTATTTCATTGTTTTCAGGGTATGCAATAGCATTACCCACTTTGTGGTCGGCAAATGTATATTGCTTGCCTTTCGATACCAGCTTTTGTATTTCTTTGCTTACAATCGGGTCTTCTTCCCAAAATATAAAAGCATCTTCTTCTGTTTGGTTTTGTACAATACGCATTTTGGCATCAACATACTTTTGCATATCATGATCGTATCTGTCGAGATGATCGGGGGTTATATTTAAAAGAATGGCGATATCTGCTTTAAACGAGTACATGTTTTCCAGCTGGAAACTACTTAGTTCCAATACATAATAGTCGAAATTATCTTCTGCTACCTGACGTGCAAAACTTCTTCCGATGTTACCTCCAAGACCTACATTTAGTCCTGCCGATTTCAGTATATGATAGATGAGGCTGGTAGTGGTTGTCTTCCCATTACTGCCTGTAATACAGATCATTTTTGCCGATGTGTAGCGTTTGGCAAATTCCATCTCCGATAGGATAGGAATACCTTTCTCTGCTGCTTTGTGAACAAGAGGTGCATAATTAGGAATGCCCGGGCTCTTGATGATCTCGGATGCAGCCAGTATGAGGTCTTCGGTATGTCCTTTTTCCTCGTAAGGGATGCCATACTGATCGAGTTCGGCTTTGTACTGGTCTTTTAACGGCCCGCTGTCAGACAAAAAAACATCAAATCCTTTTGCTTGTGCCAGTATCGCTGAGCCTACGCCACTCTCTCCTCCTCCTAATATGATAATCTTGTTCATCATTTATTTTTATCGCATTTTTAATGTTGCCAATGTAAGTACTGCCAGAATAATTCCAATAATCCAAAAACGCACTACAATCTTCGACTCGGGTATAGGCCCTATTGGTTTTTGAAACAAGGCTTGTATTCCCGAATTTCCTGCTTTCTGAAAATGATGGTGCAAAGGAGTCATTTTGAAAACACGTCTGCCTTCTCCGTATTTTTTCTTTGTGAATTTAAAGAATGCCACTTGCATCATTACCGAAATACTCTCAACAAAGAATATTCCGCAAAGTATAGGGAGTAGCAATTCTTTGTGAATAACAACGGCAAAAACACCGATAATTCCCCCTAATGTCAGACTACCCGTATCTCCCATGAAGACCTGCGCAGGGAAGGCGTTATACCAAAGGAAACCAATCGTAGCTCCTATAAATGCAGCGGCAAATATTACGAGTTCCTGGCTACCGGGTATAAACATAATGTTGAGATAAGACGCAAACTCCATGTGCCCGGAAACATACGCGAGTATCCCGAGTGTTACCCCGATAATGGCAGAGCTTCCGGCTGCCAATCCATCGAGTCCGTCGGTAAGGTTGGCACCATTGGACACGGCAGTTACAATAAAAATAACAATGAAAACAAACAGTATCCATGCTGCCGGTTCGGCATATTCTCCCATAAAGCCAACAAGATCCTCGTAGTCGAGGTTGTTATTTTTCATAAATGGGATTGTTGTCTGAGTGGATTTTACTCCTTCAGCTACATAGCTTACACGCTCTATTACATTGTCCTGATTACGGTATTCTATATTCTCCCGGATAATTATATCGGGGCTCAGGTATATTGTCAGACCCACTATCAATCCCAGTCCGACCTGTGCCACTATTTTAAATTTACCTTGTAACCCTTCTTTATCTTTTTTGAAAACTTTTATATAGTCGTCCAGAAAGCCCAGTGCACCAAGCCATATTGTTGTGATCAACATGAGAATGATATATACATTGTCTATTCGGGCAAAAAGTAGTACAGGTGTTAGTATTGCTATAATAATGATAACACCACCCATGGTAGGGGTTCCTTTTTTACTTAGTTGTCCTTCAAGACCAAGATTACGGACTGTTTCACCGATTTGCAGCTTTTGCAATTTGTCGATGATCCGTCTTCCTATAATTGTAGAAATCAGCAAGGAGAATATCACAGCCATCGCTGCCCTGAATGAGACATAGCGAAACATCCCTGCACCAGGGAAATCTAATTTGTCTAAGTAATCGAATAAATAATATAGCATTTTGTCTTTCTGATTTTTCTAGTTATTCTCCAAAAATGTTCTTAACTATTTCTTTATCATCAAAATGATGTTTTACACCTTTCACATCTTGATAATCTTCGTGCCCTTTCCCTGCAATAAGGATTACATCTCCCGTTTTAGCCAGTGCGCATGCTGTTTTTATTGCCTGTTCACGTTCTACAATCAGAAGTGCTTTTTTCAATTGTTCGCTGTTGAGCCCGTCTGCCATATCGTTGATTATAGCTTGCGGCTCTTCGTAGCGAGGGTTGTCGGACGTGAGTATAACCTGATCGCTCAAACGAACAGCTTCGCGTGCCATGATCGGACGTTTTGTCTTATCTCTGTTTCCTCCGCAACCTACAACTGTTATTACACGACCGTTTCCTTCCAATACCTCGTGTATTGCTTCCAATACATTGGTAAGAGCATCGGGCGTATGGGCATAATCTACAATAGCTGTAAAGCCTTCAGTTGAACGGATTGTCTCGAATCGACCTGATACCGGTTTCAACGTGCTAAGTACAAGCAAGGCTTCTTCCGGACTTTGTCCTAGTAATATGGTTGCCCCGTAAACAGCAAGCAGGTTGTATACATTAAATACTCCCACAAACTGTACTTGCAGTTCTTTGCCATTGATCTCTATTGCAGTACCATCAAAGTGTTTTTCGATGATTCGTGCTTTGAAATCAGCTAAAGAATGAACAGAATAAGTACTTGTTTTAGCCTTTGTATTTTGTAACATTACCAATCCGTTTTTATCATCGATATTGGTAAGAGCGAATGCTGTTTCGGGTAGTTGGTCAAAGAAAGCTTTCTTCGCTTTTAGGTATTCGCCCATTGTTTTATGGTAGTCCAAATGGTCTTGGGTAAGGTTGGTAAATATTCCCCCTTCGAATTTTAGACCACTTATACGTTTTTGATGAATGGCGTGCGAGCTTACTTCCATAAAGGCATATTCGCACCCTGCATCTACCATGTTTTTGAGCATTTCGTTCAACGAAATAGGGTCGGGGGTAGTATGTGTGGCATGATATACTTTGCCATCTATATAATTGGCTACAGTAGATAACAAACCTACTTTATATCCCAGCTTGCGGAACATCTCATAAAGGAGTGTGGCTGTTGTTGTTTTTCCGTTTGTGCCTGTTACGCCTACTAGTTTCAGATTGTTTGACGGATCGCCATACCAATGTGTAGCTATTTTTCCGGCAGCATCGGCACTGTCTTTTACTTTTATATATGTGATTCCTTCGTTAGAAGTATCTATTTTGCTTTCGTGAAGAATAACTTTAGCTCCTAGTTCCAAAGCGTTTTTTATATATAGATGACCATCCACCTGAACGCCTTTGAGGGCAATGAAAACCGATCCGGGAGTTGCCTTGCGGGAGTCTGTAAAAACTCCGGTTACATTTATATCCTGTTCTCCCTTTATTTCTATTACATCTATGTTTTTAAGTAAATCCTGCAACTTCATATCTGTATTTGTTTTTTCGTTAATTTAATTCTATGGTTATGGTTGCTCCTTTCGTTGTTCTTGTTCCCGGAGCTATAGATTGCTGTTTCACTTTTCCTGCACCTATAAGGTTTACTTTCAGTCCTTCAAGCTCTAATAAATATATGGCATCACGTGCTCCCATTCCTATGACGTTAGGGACTAATCCTTGCTTGATAGAAGAATTGCTTTGAAGAAGAATACCATTGATCGAAGAGTCTGTATTTATCCAGTCTACTTTATCTCCCGAATAGTTGTAATCTTGTTTTAATTTTTTCAAAACAATCTCTGTATTTTTGAATGAACCGCTTTTAACGACAGGTATAAGTGAGTTTACTGTATCTTTCTGAGCAAGTATAGGAGTTGCTACAGTATTTCGTGTATATATCCCCTCGGCAATGGTTTTGAATACTGCTCCCGGCATAAGTCCCCCCGATGGAATTCCCTGTGGTCTGCGTATGCCTACAAAGCAAGTATATTTGGGATTGTCGGATGGGAAATATCCACAAAATGATACATAATATCCTTCGTATCCACCTCTGGCTGCAATCATTGCCGTTCCTGTTTTTCCTGATATAGGGAACATTTCAGATTCAATCGTTTTTCCTGTACCGTCGGTTACAACACCTCTTAGAATATCTTGCACCTCTTTGAGGGTCTTTTCTGAACATAATGAAGGATTTATAATCTCGGTTTCAAATTCTTCTTCTATTTTTCCGTCTCTCATGAAGGCTTTGGTGAGAAACGGCTTGATCATCTTCCCTTTATTTGCGATACCATTATAGAACATTAGCATGTAAATAGGTGGTACTTGTGTCTCATAACCGAATGACATCCATGGCAATGTCGTTTTAGACCATGGATTTGACTTATCATCAGGGAAGCGAATGACAGAAGTTCCTTCTTTTCCTTGTAGTGGAACATCCCATTCTATTTTTTTTGTAAGTCCCAGATCATGGATACGCTGTACATATTTTTGAGGATTATTTTCATAACCTTTTAATATCATTTTTGCGATAGCAACGTTCAGCGAAGAGTACATTCCTCTCGCTACTGTTACATAGCCTTTGTCTTGTCCTTTGCGCCAGTCATGGTCTTTTACGATGCGTCCCTTATATTCGAACAAACCGTTGCCGACAAAAATTTCTTCATCGGGGGTAACTACTCCGTCTTCAAGGGCAATCATCAGTGACACTGTCTTGAAGGTAGACCCCGGCTCGGACATGTACGAAAAAGCATTTGGATTACCTTCGGCATAAACACCGGGCGACATGCGGTCGAGATTGGTTATGGCTTTTATCTCCCCTGTAGCCACTTCCATTACAATAGCACATCCGGATTCGGCATTGGTCTCTACCAGTTTGTTGTAGAGCGCTTTCTCTGCTAAGTCTTGGACATCTACATTCAAAGTGGTTTTTATATCCCATCCATCGGTTGGCTCGTTCAATACGACGTCTATCCAACGGCCTTGCACACGTTGGCGTGTTTTCAGACCCGGAATTCCTTTTAGTATAGAGTCGTATTTTAGTTCCAGACCACTGGCTCCTCCTGCGTCAAAGTCTTTGTATATAGATCCTACGGTTCTTCCGGCAAGGCGACCAAAAGGTTTTAAACGCATTGTTTTTTCTTCTGTAAACAAGCCGCTCCTATTGCTTCTCTGGCTAAAGAATGGGTATGTGAGAACTTCTTTCAGGTCTATATAGTTTATATCAGGGCGAATAATGCGCACATAGCGGCTGCGAACCTTTACCTTTTGGTTTGAACCGCTCTCCCTATTCCTTTCTATTTGGGCGAGCTCTTTACGGCTTAAATCCCATCCGTCTAGTATTACTCTTTTGTACTGGGCTGCACTTCTGTCGGGAAACTTCTTCGCCAGTGCTTGTGACAGAGGTGTAACGTATTTCATTAATGTATCTTTCTTTATGCCATCGGCCATAAAGTCGACATATACTCCGTAGAGGGGTTCGCTTGTTGCCAATAGGCGTCCGTCGTCGGCATAAATATTACCTCTGTTGGGGCGTATTTCTCTATCTTTCTTTACGGTTTCCTGTATGCCAAGTTCGCGCCACATGGGGCCTTCTACATACTTTATATTGAATATACATATTAGAATTGCAATAAATATCAGGGACATAATAAGTGCAATCCACCCATATCGGCTGATCGCTATATTCTTTGATGTTCCTTCAGATTTTTTCGCCATCTTCTATTCTTTCTTGCTATTTATTTCTTTCTTTCCCAGTTTATATATTGGGTCTTTTGTTTGTTTCAGATCAACACCGTTTTTCTGAACCATATCTTCTACTTTCGATTCGCGGCTTACACCCATCAGCTCTGCCGATATGGTGAGAGACTCATACTTCGCATCTTTTAGTTCGCGCTGAAGAGATTCTATTTTCGCCATTTTCTCGATACAGCTATACCTGTTGCTGATGTACAGCACAATGATAACGAAGACCGTGATGATAAAACGTGCGTTTTTCCAAAAGAAATCCTCGGTGAGGACAGTCCCCCCAAGAATATACATGATCTTCTTTTTTATATCTTTTACTGTCATATCAAACTTTTTCTGCAACTCTTAGTTTAGCACTCCTTGATCGGGGGTTGCGTTCTTCTTCTTCCTTTGATGGAGTGATTACTTTATTGTTTATCAGCTTGAACGGAGTTTCGAAGTTTCCGAAGAAGTCTTTTTCTACTTTGCCTTCAAAATTTCCTGTCTTAAAGAAGTTTTTGACAATACGGTCTTCGAGCGAATGATATGTAATGACAGACAATCGCCCACCCGGTTTTAGTATGTCAAGAGCCTGCTCCAACATCTCCTTCAACACCTCCATCTCTTCATTTACTTCTATGCGAAGAGCCTGAAATGCCTGAGCCAGTATCTTTTTCTCTTTTTCTCCTCTTCCTACAAATGAATTGAGTGTTGCAAGCAAATCACTTGTTTTCTTGTAAGGTTTTTCTTTTCTTGTTTTCACAATCACGGAAGCAATCCGCCGCGATTGTTTCAGTTCACCATACAGGTAGAAAACATCTGCCAGTTTTTCCTCTGTGTATGTATTTAGTATCTGCGCAGCCGTTTTTCCTCCCTTGCGATTCATGCGCATATCCAAGTCGCTATCTTCGAAACGGAAAGAGAACCCTCTGTCTTCGGCATCGAAGTGATGCGACGAAACGCCCAAATCGGCCAGTATAGCATCTACACCGTCTACTTTATGATACTTGATGAAATTTTTAAGATATCGGAAATTGCTGCGTATGAAAGTGAACTTACTGCTAGCTTCAATGTTGTTTATCGCATCTTCATCCTGATCGAAGGCATAGAGATGCCCTTTGTCTCCGAGACGTGACAGTATTTCTCTTGAGTGTCCGCCACCGCCAAATGTAACATCGACGCAAATACTATCAGGGTGAATATTCATCCCGTCAATACTCTCGTGAAGCAAAACCGGTATGTGATATGCATCGGCCATGATTAGTCGTTTTGTGAGCTGTTATTCATTAATGCCTGAATGCGAGCACTGAATTTCTCGGCAGGTATCAGTGTTTTGTCCAGAGCATCGTTTGTCCAAATTTCGATTGTATTGTCTACTCCTAAGAATCTTACATCTGTAGTAATTCCGACCATCTGACAGTATCGTTTTGGTATAAGGATACGCCCGTTGGTGTCCATCTCGAGGCGTTCGGCGTCAACAACAAATTGACGGAACAACGCTTGCTGCTCCATATCCCACCTGTTGAGGCGTGAACGTAATTTTGCAACTTCCTCTTCCCAGACTACCAGAGGGTAGAGGACGAGACAGTTCTGAAATAGGTCTTTCCTGAGTATCAATGTGTTCTGGTCGCAAGATTGCAATATCTTACGAAAAGAAGCAGGTACAAAAAGACGTGCTTTTGCGTCTATTTTTGCTTCGATATTTCCCAAAAACTGTAACATTAATACTTTGAATTTTAACAATATACAATATTCGACGTAAAGGTATAAAATTTATACACTTTTCCCCACCTTTCCCCACTTAAAATGTATGAAAAAGTTTTCAACATGAGATGAACAGGTTATAAACACAATATTAACAATGGGAGATAGGATTATGTTTATTGATTATTAGGTGTTTATATACAAATAAGTCCTGCCTTGTTAATAACTAAGGCAGGACTTATTAATATGTCTGTTAATAAATTAGCTAAGGATGGATATGCATTCTTCGAGGGTCAATGATTTCTGTTCGCCCGATGTCATATCTTTCAGTGTGATTTTGTTTTCATTTATCTCATTTTCACCAACTATAGCTACATAAGGAATCTTATTGGAGTCGGCATACGACATTTGCTTTTTCATCTTTGCCGCTTCGGGGAATATCTCTGTAGAGATTCCTGCCTGACGCATTTTTAAGATCAGAGGCAATATGTGAGCTTCTTCTTTTTCGCCGAAGTTGACAAACAAAACCTGTGTATTCTGTATCGAATCTTTTGGGTATAAATCGAGCTGGTTTAATACATCGAATATGCGGTCTGCCCCGAAGGAAATCCCTACGCCCGATACGCCCGACAATCCGAAAATACCAGTCAGGTTATCATAGCGTCCACCTCCGGTAATACTGCCTATTTGCACATCAAGAGCTTTTACTTCGATGATAGCACCTGTGTAGTAATTCAATCCTCTGGCAAGAGTAAGGTCGAGCTCAAGTTCGCAACGGATTCCTACAATTTTTAGTTTGTTGAGTATATATTCGAGTTCGTTAACACCCTGTATTCCGGTTTCAGAATCTTTGAGAACTGTTTTCAAGGTGTTTAATTTCTCTTCGTTTGTCCCTTGTAAAAGGATAATCGGTTGAAGTTGCTCGATCGCTTTTTGTGGGATGCCCTTCGAAGCAAGTTCTTCGTTTACCTTTTCCAGACCTATTTTATCCAGTTTGTCGATAGCAACAGTAATGTCTGTAATTTTTTCGGCCTCTCCAATAATCTCAGCAATACCTGAAAGTATCTTGCGGTTGTTGAGTTTGATACTCACCCGAATGCCGAAGCGGCTGAATACTTCATCTGCTATTTGAATCAACTCTACTTCGTTGATAAGGGAATCGGAGCCAACGATGTCAGCATCGCACTGGAAGAATTCGCGGTAACGTCCTTTTTGTGGTCGGTCGGCACGCCAAACGGGTTGTATCTGATAACGTTTGAAAGGGAATGTTATTTCGTTTCGGTGCATTACAACATAGCGTGCAAATGGTACAGTGAGGTCGTAACGAAGTCCTTTCTCGCTTATTTTAGTTGCAAGGCGGGTAGAGTTTTTCTCCAACAATTCTTCATTGGATAAATCTTTCAAGTAATCGCCCGAATTGAGTATCTTGAATAGAAGCTTATCGCCCTCTTCTCCGTATTTTCCCATCAGTGTTGATAGGTTTTCCATTGCCGGAGTTTCTATCTGACGAAAGCCATAGAGTTTGAAAACTTCACGGATAGTGTCGAAAATATAGTTACGCTTCGCCATTTCTTCCGGCGAAAAATCTCTTGTTCCTTTAGGAATTGAAGGTTGTGACATTACTTATCGATTAAAAATATTCAGGATGCAAAGGTAAAAAGAAGTTGTGAGTAAAAGGTCAGGGGCATGAGATATTTAATGTCAGGGGGTAATTTTCAGCGTTATGATAATTGTCGTATTATTTATTAATGATATAATTGTCTTATACATGATAGCTCTTAGTCGTTGTTTGGTCACGATGAAAAGTGACAATATAAAAAGTGCTGAAAACTGTCACCTTTGTCACCTTTTAACAATTTGGAGTTGGATATATGAGAGAGTCTGTGTTGCTTCTTTGTGGTTGTTCTGCTAATTTTATTGATTTATTTCCCTTATTTTTGTAATCACATATTATTTTATTTATACAAATTATGAAACATATTATATTTTCAATTCTATCTATCAGTTTATTGTTAAGCGCTTGTTCCGGTAAAAAACAAGAAAGTGCAGAAGTGCAAACGCTTACGGTGGGGGTAATGTCGTCAATGGATTATCTTCCTCTTGCAGTAGCTCAGCGTGAAGGTTACTTTGCAAAACATGGTGTAGATGTAAAAATTCAAAAATTTATGTCTGCCAATGAACGAGATATGGCTTTTCAGAGTGGAACTGTAGACGGAGGAGTAACCGACTATACCAGTGCGGCATTGCTGGCTTCGGGTGGGTTTGATATGAAGCTTACTTCTAAATGTCAAGCACCTTTTTATATTGTAGCCGGTGCGCAGTCGGGGATAAATAACTTGTCGGAGCTGAAAGGCAAGAAGATAGCCGTTTCTCAAAATACAGTGATCGACTTCTGTATAGATATGGCTTTGGCTAGTGTAGGCCTTACTCCTAACGATGTAAAGAAAGTGGAAATAAATAAAATTCCGACTCGCTTCGAGATGTTGCGGAATAATAAAATAGATGCTACGGGCTTACCTAATCCGTTTGCCCTGATCGCTGCAAGCGAAGGTTGCAAGCTGCTTGTATCTATGGATAGCCTGAAATATACTGTTACAGGTATTGTCTTTTCCCAGAAGGTGATAGACACGAAGAGTGAGGCTATTAAGAAAATGTATGCCGCATACAATGATGGTGTGGCTTATCTGAACTCACATACTGTAGCAGATATAAAAGATATATTGGTAAAAGAGCTTCAGTTTCCTGAACCTGTTGCTGAGAAGGTCACTCTACCTGCCTATACCGATGCTCAGCCTGTAACTGTTGCAGACAAAGATATACAACAAGTGATAAGCTGGCTCGGAGGCAAAAATCTGCTTAAAGCTGATTTCAAAGTTGAGAATCTTATAAATGATCAACTGACTAAATGATAGAGATGCTGTCGATAGAAAACCTGGAGGTAAAATACGGAAATACTGTAGCTTTGAATGATTTCTCCCTGACTATAAAAAAAGGGGAAATATATTCGCTTATAGGCCCTTCGGGATGTGGCAAGTCTACTTTATTAAAAGTCCTTTGCGGGATTATAAGAAATTATAACGGGCAGATTGTTTTTAATGGAAAAGCGTTTACACCCAGAGAAGTATCTATAGGATATGTACCTCAACACTATGGCTTGCTGGAATGGAAAACAGTGAAAGAAAATATCTTCCTTTCTTATAAGCTCAATAGCACTAAGGTGTTGAGAGAGTCGGAAGTTTCAGAGATTATCGACTCGTTAGAGATTGATGATATTCAAAACCGCTATCCTTCGCAATTGAGTGGGGGACAGAAACAACGTGTGGCTCTGGCTCGTGCCTTCATCTCTCAACCTGATATTCTGTTGATGGACGAACCGTTTTCATCATTAGATACATTTACTTCCGAAGCATCGCAACGGCTTTTCCTCCGTCTATGGGAAAAATACAAAGTAACCACTCTGTTTATCACACACAATATACATGAGGCTGTATCTATTGGTGAGCATATTATTGTAATGAGCAAATCGCCGGGAAGGATTATTCATCAGGTAGAAAACCCCTTGTTCAACGTATCTGAGTACCAAGAGGAAAAGTTGAGGTTTGTGGCATCTATTATCAATAAAATAGGGTACTGATGACAAAACGTAGAAAACATATTTTCAATTATTTCGGTTACATAATAGGCGGCTTTATCCTGTTCAATGTTATATGGTATATTCTTGCTGCCAGTCTTAGCCTGAAGGCACTGCCTTTCCCTACAGAGGTTTATAGTGGATACTCCAAAGCTTTTGAGAATGAGATATTAGACCATACATTCGCCAGCTTGCGGCGTATAGCATATAGTATAGGTATATCTTTGGGAATAGCTTTAGTGCTAGGCGTATGGATGGGATATAGTAAGAAGGTAAATAGTCTGTTGGGTCCTATGATTTATTTTTCTTATCCTATTCCTAAATTAGCTCTTTTGCCTATCATCATGGTATTATTTGATCTGGGCGAAACTTCAAAGATTGTTATTGTTATATTGATTGTCGTTTTTCAGTTGATCATAACGATACGTGATGCTGTAAAAAATATATCGAAAGAAAATTACTATGTTCTTATTTCATTTGGGGCAACGAGCTTACAAAAAATGAGACATATTACCTTGCCTGCTATTTTGCCCGAAGTCTTTTCTTCGCTTCGTGTGGCATTGGGTATTGCAACATCGGCTTTGTTCTTTATTGAAACATTCGGAACGGATAAAGGATTGGGATTTTACATTACCGATTCACAAATGCGAGTAGATTATATCCAAATGTATTTTGGTATAATTGTTCTTTCTCTGATCGGTTTTATTTTATTTCTGATCGTCGATCTGCTCGATAATATATTGTGTAAGTGGAAGAATATATGATTGTTATCTTCTCCAGAATGCAGGCATAAATAAAGAGAGTACAGTAAATAGCTCTAAACGTCCTGTCAGCATAAGGAAGCTGAGATACCATTTCGACTCGGTTGGTACTTCCGAGAAACTACCTGTATTACCTATCTCTGCCAATCCGCCCCCCACGTTTCCGAGGCATGAAACTGCTGCTCCGAGAGCATTCTCGAATTGCATTCCCGATAAGGACAAAAGTAAACAGCTGAAAATAAGGATGGCAAGGTATAAGAAGATAAAAGCCAAGACCTTGGTTACTACGTCTATCGAAATTACATGGTTATTCAATCGGATAGGGAGTATCGCATTGGGGTGTACCTGACGTTTAAACTCATTGATTGAATTCTTAAACAAGATAATGATCCTCACTATCTTGATACCTCCGGCTGTAGATCCGGCACATGCCCCGAAGACCATAAAGATGACAACTAAGAACTGATAGAAAGAACCCCAACTTATTATATTGTCAGTAGAGAAGCAGGTGGTGGTAAGCATCGATACTACTTGAAACAATGATGTGCGGAAGGCTTTTTCTACTCCTTCTATCTTGCCCGAACTGTAAAGCCCGATGGCAATAATGACAACAAAGAGAATGATAATAGATACATACCATTTAAACTCTTCATTCTGATACAACTTTTTGGCACTACCTTTCATAAAGAAGTAGATCAGCGTAAAGTTTATTCCTCCGATGAACATAAAGAGGGTAATGACATATTCTATATAGGCTGAATTCCAATGGGCGATACTATCTTGCTTTGTCGAAAATCCGGCAGTGGATATCGTTGTAAAAGCATGGCAAACAGCGTCAAAGAGACTCATTGGGCCTATCCAAAGCAGTACGACAAGAATTCCTGTGAGGAATATATAAACCAGCCATAGCCGTTTAGCTATTTGTGATATACGGGGGCGAAAACGATCGTAGCCTATCCCTGTGACTTCGGCATCGTACATTACAGATGCATTACCTCCCATGGGTAGGATTGTGGCCACGAACAATACGATTCCTAATCCTCCCATCCATTGGGTTATACTGCGCCAGAAGAGAAGTCCCTTGGGCATACTCTCTATGTCGTTTAGGATGGTTGCACCGGTTGCGGTTAGTCCCGAGATGGTTTCGAAGTAGGCATTACTGACGCTAGGTATCGAGTTGCTCAGATAATAAGGAAGCATACCGAAGGCAGATAATACGATCCACGAAACAGCCACCATAAAGAAGCTCTCTCGTTTTCCGATCGGTTTTGGGAAATCTTCGGTTCCTACCAATCGGATAAAAGCTCCTGCAAAGAATGTTATTGTAGAGCTTATGAGCATTGCATCACCCGCCGCTTCGTGTAAGTAAAAAGAAACAATGGTAGCACTCATCATGAATAGCGATTCTATGACAAGCAAAAATCCAATTGTTTTTAGTACAAACCGGTAATTAAAATTGCTCATGAACTTTCTATCCTGTTAATGGAACATTTTCTCGGCATCACGTAGGGTGTCATCCAAGCAGAAAACGACCACATGATCGTAAGGCTCTATCAAAGTATCACCATCGATCATCATCGGTTCTCCGTTGCGTATCAATCCGCCCAGCGTAACATTCTTGGGGAGCGTTAGCTTTTTTACCTCCTTCTTGGTTACATAAGAGTTTGGTCGAGCTATAATCTCCGCTACGTCTGCATTGGCGATTGTTAATGACTTTACGTTAGATACGTCTGCACTGAGCAGAAATCTGTATATGTTGCTTACTGTTATTAGTTTCTTATTTATAATAGAGCCGATATCCAGATTCTCAGCCATCGACATATAGTCCATATTTTCTACTTCGGCTACAGTCTTGCGTACTCCAAAGCGTTTGGCTGCCATACAAGCCAGAATGTTAGCTTCCGAATTTCCGGTTACAGCCACAAATGCGTCTATATCCTTGATTCCCTCTTGCAAAAGGAACTCAGCATTACGGCCGTCATTATGAAACACGGTTACATTCTTTGGTAGCTTTTCTAAAAGTTGGTAGCTCTTCTCTTTATCGGATTCTAATAGTTTGATGTTTGTATTGTCGGGTAAGTACTGACAGGTACGGATGGCAATACGGCTTCCGCCCATTATCATAATGTTTTTAACCTCAAAACTGGCTTTGCCTGCTATTACGGGCAGTTCGTTCACGTTTTCTTTTGTCGCGGTAAAGAATACGATGTCGCCCGCTAAAACCATATCCTTTCCTGTAGGAATGATAGTTACATTCTTTCGTTTAATGGCAACGATGTGGAATTTTTTGTCTTTGCTGCTTAAGTCGAAGAGGTATTTATTTACCAACTCCGAGTTTTCTCTTATCTTGATTCCGGCGAGTAATATATTGCCATCGCAAAGTTCTATCCATTGGCGTACCCACGGACGTTTTAAGGCTGATACTATTTCTTTTGCCGCCAGCATTTCGGGATAAACCATAGAGTTGATCCCTAGCTTTTCAAAAAACTCTTTATTCTTGGGTAAGAGGTATTCGTAATTATCGATGCGAGCAAAGGTTTTTTTTGCTCCCATATTCGCAGCCAATAAGCAGGCTGTTATGTTTGTAGATTCGTCAGGGGTGACACCAATAAAGAAATCCGCTTCTTTTATATCCACCTCCATCAAATCTTTTAGGGAAGTACAAGACCCGGTCATCGTCATTATTTCAAGATTAGAGCCAAGGAAGTTGAGCTTCTCTTTATCAGCGTCCATGAGTACAACGTCTTGGTTTTCTGCTGATAATAGTTTTGCTAAATGTGTTCCTACAGCACCTGCACCTGTAATTACAATTCTCATCGACTCTTACTTATATATTTTTTCTTCTATATTATTAGGGCTTATTTGTTTATGCAAGATAGACTGCATTCGTTTTACCAATCCTTGTATGTCAAGCTCGCATAGTTTTTTCAGGTCAGCAACCGAACCGTGTGTTACAAATTTATCTTGTATGCCTGCACGCACTACATTTATGTTCAGATAGTTATTGTCAGAAAAGTATTCTAAAACAACACTACCGAATCCTCCGTTGATAACACCGTTTTCGATCGTCAGTACATGGGTAAAATTCTCTGCCACCTCTTTTAAGATTGCAGTATCCAGTGGTTTAAGGAATATCATGTCGTAATGTGCGATAGAATAGCCTTCGTCTTCAACGATGTGGATAGCTTCACGTGCAGTATTTCCTATTGCGCCTATTGATAAAACGGCAAGATCTTTACCATCTTTCAACTTGCGTCCTTTTCCTATTTCCAGCTTTTGCATTTCGCATTCCCAATCTTTCAATATACCCTGTCCTCTTGGGTATCGGATCACAAATGGTCCTTCGTTACCGTAAGCGGCGGTATACATCAAGTGGCGCAAATAATGCTCGTCGAAAGGAGCGGCGATAGTCAGGTTCGGGACACAGCGCATATAAGCAAGATCGAATGCCCCATGGTGTGTTGGCCCGTCTTCTCCTACCAATCCTGCTCGGTCGAGACACATAATTACATGCAGTTTTTGAAGTGCTACATCATGTATGACCTGATCGTAAGCTCGTTGCATAAATGATGAGTAGATATTACAGAACGGTAATAGTCCTTCTTTTGCCAATCCGGCCGAATAGGTGACAGCATGTGCTTCGGCAATACCTACATCGAATGCCCTGTCCGGGAATTCTTTCATCATATAGGTCATAGACGATCCGGTTGGCATAGCAGGAGTAATACCTACAACGCGTTTATCTTTCTTAGCCAGTTCTACAAGCGTATGTCCAAAAACGTCCTGAAAGAGTTGTGGCTGATCTTTAGACTTTGTCACAATACGTTCTCCGGTTTCTTTGTCAAACTTACCCGGAGCATGCCATACTGTAGCCGAAACTTCTGCCGGCTTAAATCCTTTTCCTTTAATAGTGTGGATATGTAGAATCTTAGGGCCTTTCATATCCTTTATATTTTGTAGTATCCGAATCAGGTTTGGTAAATCGTGTCCATCGATAGGGCCAAAATATCGTATATTAAAGCCTTCAAACATGTTCTGTTGTTTGGTCAACAGTGATTTCAAACTATTGTTGAAACGAAGGATAAGATTTTTACCTTGTTCGGTGATAAGGTTTCCTTTCTTGAACTTTTGATAAACATCATTCCTTACCCTGTTATAGGTGGGTGAGGTAGTCATTTTTACCAAATAATCGCGCATACCCCCAACATTGTCATCTATAGCCATATCATTATCATTGAGTATGATAAGGATGTCATTTGGTTGAGAGCTTGCATTGTTGAGAGCTTCATAAGCTAACCCTCCGGTCATTGATCCATCACCTATTACGGCTACCACATGCCTCTTCTCATGTTTGAGAGAGGAAGCGACAGCCATACCTAGTGCTGCCGAAATTGAATTTGAAGCATGTCCTGCAATAAAGGCATCATATTCGCTTTCTTTTGGATTTGGAAACCCTGAAAGACCACCGAATTTACGATTTGTATGAAACAGGTCTCTTCTGCCTGTCAGTATCTTGTGGCTATATGCTTGGTGACCCACATCCCATACAATGCGGTCGTAAGGTGTGTTGTATATGTAATGCAGAGCCACAGTAAGCTCTACTGTACCGAGACTGGAGCCAAAATGTCCGGGATTTTTGCTTAGTTGATCAATAAGAAAACTTCTAAGTTCAGTACATAGAGACTCAAGCTCCTCGATGCTTAGATTTTTAAGGTCAGAGGGAGAGTTTATTGTCTGTAATACTGATATATTGTTGTTTTGTTCGTCCATAAAAATTCTATTGGAATGAAGAAAAATCTTTATTACTATTGTAATAAACAAGCAAATATATAAAACAAAAGCTATTTAGTATAAGATATTCTCTTAAAAATAAGACAGGATTAGACCTAGTTATAATAATATAAACAAAAGAGATTGATTAATGTTCTTTGTAAACATTATGTAAACAAGCTTGTAGTCCGTATTTGTTACTATTTATTAGGAGGATATGTATAGTTAAAAAGTTTCAGTTTTTGACCAAAATTTGATTTTGGGACTTTTTCAGAAAATGAATCATTATTAATTTTCCAATTTTTTCTTTATAAGATTTATTTTTTCGCTGATGAAGTTTATATCGGTTTTATTTTTGGTGCAATTCAGCGACAATTCATAATTATGAATGGCCAAATTCCATTCCTCCATTTTTGCATAAAAGTGAGCCTTGGTGCTGAGATAGATAAATTCTGTTTCTTCGTTCATCATGTTTTCTATTGTAATTAGCTCAGGTAGCAGATCGTGCAGACTCTTAAAGTTACTTTCAGCAATAATTCTGTTTAGCTTTACTGGAATCGAATATGGTTCCATTTTTTCGAGTTGTTTATATAGATAAGCAATCGTTTTCCAGTCTGTTTTTTCATACGATTCGGAAGTGCAGTGCATGGATGAAATCAAAGCTTCTAAATAATATTTATCTAAAGTCTGCTGGTGCTGCTTTGCTATTTCCAAGTAATAGAAACCTTCTTTTATTAAATCATTATTCCAAAGCATTCTGTTTTGATTCTCCAACGATATCCACGTATCGTTCTCGGTTCGTGCAGGAAATCTTGAGGAGTTGAAAAACATACCTGCCAGCAGAGAATTAATTTCAGGGTTTTCGGGATGATACTGGTGTAATAATTTTCCTAACCTGATGGCTTCAAAGCACAAGTCTAAATTTATGGTTCCGGCTCTTTGCGAACTTTTATATCCTTCATTGTAGAGCAGGTATATAATCTTAAGCAGATGGCTTAATTCCTCAATGGTCTGAATCTGAAAATCATCGTAAATTTCTGAAAATTCTTTGATCGTTTCTTTACTCCTTAAAACAACTTTCTTGACGGTTTCTGTTTTAATGATCAGCGCATTGGCAATTTCCGAATAGTTGAATCCGCAAAGGAAATAAAGTGAAATGATTAGTTTATTCCTTTCAGTGAAAGGCGCTTTTGAAAAGAAAATCAGTAATTTAAGTAAGCTGTCCTCTACTTCCTTTTCGGAGTATTCGTCACTGTCTCTTTCTGTGGATGCAAGGTAATTGACGTGTGTTTGTGCGATGTTTGATTGCCGGATCTTATTCACTAGCTTGTTGTTTGCAACCCGATGAAGCCACGCAAAGGGATTCTCGGGAACTTCTCCAAACCTCCATGTATTTAGAGCTGTTTCGAAAGATTCTTGAACTGCGTCTAGTATATCCTCAATCTTATGATAGCCATACTTTTGAGATAAATAGGAAACCATCTTTCCATAATGTTCTCTGAAAAGATGGCTCGTAAGTGTTTTTATATTTTCGTCAATGTTGTTCTTCATCAGTGTTGATGATTCTACGGATTTCTAGGGTTGCTCCACGTTTCAAATCAGGACAGCCTTTTGCCAGTTCTTTTGCGTCGTCTAAGGAATTAGCAAGGAGAAAATAATAGCCGCTGACACACTCTTTGGTTTCAACATAAGGACCGTCTGTAGCAATACCATCTTTCAAGGTAACACCAGCAGAATCGAGGGGATTTCCATCTTTAAAGTTCCCGTTTTCGACTAGCGTTTCTACCCATTTGATGTGTTCCTGAATGTCTGCTTGCATATCTTCTACGGACAGATCTCCATAATCTGCATTTTCCCGAATGAGTAATAAAAATTCTTTCATTATTTTTTATTCTAAGTTAATAATTCTGTTATGTACTTATAAGACAATCGGGTGTTTAATTTCGGGACAAAGTATTTAGATTTTTTTCTGAGATTCCCTTTTTTATTATCTATTGTTACTGATAGGTGTAAATATAGAATGTTTTTTAATAAAAAAAGCACCGAATTTTAAAATTCGGTGCTTTTCGTATAAATGGATATTTAAGAATATTTTGGTTTTCGCCCACTCCGTCCTTTATTCTTATCAGAGTGTTTTGGTGAATTATAATCAGAGCTTTTTCGTGTTCCGATATCTGAACGAGTGCTGAAGTTTTTACGGCCTCTATCTCCGCCACGGTCTTTAGCGTTTCCGCCTCCTCCACCTTGAGCTACCTCTACAGAAATACGTCGTCCGTTCTGTTCTTGTTTGCTCATGGATTTTATAACCTTCTGGGCATCTTTTTCAGGCACTTCGAAGAAAGAGAAGTTTTGCATTATGTCAATCCGTCCGATATTTACCTTTTCCGGAACATAGTCGTTAACAAGTCCCATCAGCGTTGCCGGATTTACATTGTCGGTACGTCCTACATTAATAAACAAACGAGAGTACCCTCTTTCGGCAGAGCGTCCGCCGGATGAACGATCCGAGCGGTCTGAGCGATCGGAACGGTCTCTGTCTTTACGTTTAGGGAATGACTTATCATCGCGAGACGAACGTTCGGATGGTGATTCTATTTCTTGTGCATCGCGGTAGTAATCGATAAGACGATTAAACTCAAGTGCTACTACACGTTTGATAATATCTTCTTTTTCGAGCCAATCTAGTTTTCTGTAAACAGAAGGAAGTATGTTTGAGATTTCATCTTCATTTACTTTTACTTTCTCTATTCTGTCTACCAGACTGAACAACTGTTTTTCGCAAATAGCTTCGCCCGAAGGGATAGCTCCCTGCTCAAACTTTTTGTTGATTATTTTTTCAATCTCTCTTACTTTTCCTTTTTCTTTTACGTGGATAATTGCGATAGAAGTACCTGTTTTTCCGGCACGACCGGTACGTCCACTTCTATGAGTATATGATTCTATATCATCCGGCAAACCATAATTGATAACGTGTGTCAAGCTATCTACGTCCAGCCCTCTTGCTGCCACGTCTGTAGCTACAAGTAACTGTATGTTTTTTATGCGAAATTTTTGCATCACATAGTCACGCTGAGCTTGAGACAGGTCGCCGTGCAGAGAGTCTGCATTATAACCATCTTGTATCAGTTTGTCAGCAATTTCTTGTGTCTCGCGACGGGTACGGCAAAATATAATTCCGTATATATTCGGATAATAGTCTGCAATACGTTTCAATGCCAGATATTTATCTTTAGCATGAACAAGGTAGTATACATGCTTCACGCTGTTCGAACCTTCGTTCTTTCTTCCGATAGTAATTTCTTTCGGGTTCTGCATGTATTTTTTTGTGATCTTAGCTATTTCTTTAGGCATAGTAGCCGAAAATAACAGCATCAATCTCTCATCCGGCACTTTAGACAATATCTCGTCGATACTTTCCATGAATCCCATGTTGAGCATTTCGTCCGACTCATCGAGTACTACATATTTTACATTCGACAACTCTACTGTTCTACGATTGATAAGGTCAATCAGTCGTCCCGGAGTAGCAACAATAATCTGTACGCCTCTCTTTAGTGATTTTATCTGACTCTCGATGCTTGATCCTCCATATACAGGAAGAACTCTTAGGTTATCTATATATTTTGAATAATCGGATAAGTCTCCTGCTATTTGCAGACATAGTTCACGTGTAGGACAAAGGATAAGTGCCTGAGGAACGTTCTGGTTTGTATCTATTTTTTGTAATATAGGAAGACCAAAAGCTGCGGTCTTTCCTGTTCCGGTTTGCGCGAGCGCAATTACATCATTAGTTTCGCCAAGCAAATATGGAATCACTTCTTCTTGCACAGGCATTGGGTTCTCATAACCCATTTCTTCGATTGCTTTGCGAATATTCGCGGCAACTCCTAACTCTTCAAATGTTTTCATTAAAAATTTTCAAATATCTTTTGTGGTAAAAAGCCCTTCATTTTTTTGACTTACTCCCACCCCAAAATTATTCGACATAAGAGAGCCTGTCAAAAGGACGCGCAAAGGTAGTAATTAGTTTTCAAGTTTTTACAATAATTGGGTAATAACTTTGTTTTAACTGTCTTATAAAGGCTAGATAGTGATATAAATAGAAGGTCTAAATTCGATATAATTTTGTAGTATAGCTCTCTTTTTGTTGGTTCGGATACGCCTGTGCATAAATATTTAACAAAACTAAAGCGGTTGTCAAATTAAAGAATAAAAATGCTATTTTTGTAGCTTGATGTAAAAAACACATTTTCAGAAACTATAAAATCGCATATCTATTAAATTTGAAATAATATGAAGAAATTTTTACTTTTCTCTTTTGCTTCTTGTGTCATGCTAAGTCCAATGGCTTTGTCGGCACAGAAAAAAACTTCGGCACAAAAGCAGCCTCTAAAAGCAGGTGTTGCAGCGGCGAAGCCTGTTCTTAAAACAGAGATGGACTCATTGTCTTATATGTTTGGCGCCAGTCTTTACGAGCAAGGATTGTCTATGTATCTACGCCAACTTGGTGTGGTTGCCGATACTACAGGAGTGGAGTCTGCAATGAAGCGTGATTCTATTTTAAACGCTAATAAGAATAACAGATCTGAGTTTATTGCAGGGCTAAAAGCAGGATTGGATGCTCCTGAGGAAAAAAATGCATACAACACAGGGCTTTCGGTAGGGGGGCAAATCCTGAAACAAATGATGCCGGGGCTTTTGCAGCAGATGTATGGTGAAGGGTATACAGAAAAGTTTAACAATGATGCTTTTGTGTCAGCGATGTATACTGCTATGAGTGGCGGTACTTTTGATATAGAAAATCCGGCAGAAGCATTCAACGAAAAAATGCAGGATGCTCAAGCTAAGATGCAGGCAAAACAAGAAGAGGCACAGAAAGCTCAGTATGCCGATCAGATAGCTGAGGGCGATAAATTTATGGAAGAAAATAAGGCGAAAGATGGGGTTGTGACTTTACCTAGCGGCTTGCAATATAAGGTTATCACAAATGGTACAGGAGAAAAGCCAACCGCTACGGATCGTGTGAAAGTTCATTATCACGGTACATTGATGGATGGAACTGTGTTCGATAGTAGTGTGGAACGTGGGGAACCGACTGTTTTTGGCGTTGGTCAGGTGATAAAAGGATGGACAGAGGCTTTGGAATTGATGCCGGTTGGTTCGAAATGGATTCTGTATATCCCTTACGATCTTGCTTACGGAGGAAGAGATGCAGGCAAAATCAAACCATTCTCTAATCTTATATTTGAAGTAGAGCTTCTTGAGATAGAAAAATAATTTCTGAGAAATTAAGATATAGAAGGTCGCTTTGTTTAGAAGGCGACCTTTTTACATCCTATTCTTTTTGATGTATTTAAAGAACTCTCAGACTCAAAATATTGTTTAATCTATTATAAGTATTAATGATAATAACGAAACAAAACTATTAAAGATGAAAAAACTGATTTCGTTTTTGATTATATCTGTTGTATTCATCTCTTGTGGGATGTTTAAGACTCTTGATTTAAGTAAATTGAGAACGGGTATGACAAAAGAGCAGGTGGTGCAAGCTGTTGGTGACCCTAGCCGAATATTAGCTGTGAATAATACACAGAATGGATATCAGGAGGTTTTGGAATACAGAACCCCAAGAAATGAGGTTTATGCTTTGGAATTTATTGATGACTATCTTGTAGGGTATGAATTCTTATACGAGGATGTTGAATATATAGCTCCGGCTCCTCCGATGATATTACCGGACTATGGCAGACCTATCTATATCGATCGTCCTAGTCGTCCAAGCAGACCTAGTCGCCCTAGCCGTCCTGAGATAGATCGTCCCGGAAACTCAAGCTCCGGTCGTCCTAGTCGTCCGGGAGAAGCAACTCGTCCCGGAAATTCCAGTTCGGGTAGACCTACTACGCCTAATGAGCCAACAAGACCTGAGCGTCCATCGAACGAACGTCCGGCAGCAAGACCAAACGAAAGTACTCGTCCATCTGCATCTAGTAGCGGAAGACCAACCAACACGAACGATAAGAGTAGTGGAAGAAGTGCAGAGAAAAAAACAGAAGAAAGTAGCTCTTCAAGAGCAACAAGAGAAAGATAATCTAAAGATTCCGGATACAAATAAAAGAGACTGATTCTGTATAGGAATCAGTCTCTTTTTATTTAGTGACGTTTATATTATCTTTTCTTCTTTGTACTGTTCGATTTGTTTCTTTCGTTCAGCTGTTGCTGTTGTATACGTTGAGCTTCTGCCAGACGTGCCATAAAGCCAGATTTCTTCTTTGGCTTAGCTTTGTTTGCTTCCAACTTAGCTAATACTTTTTCTTCGTTGATAATGTAACGGAAAGCAATAGTAAGCAATATTGTAATCAATAATGAAAGGAAGTAATAGTATGTAAGTCCTGACGGATAGTCATTCAACATAAACAAGAAGATAAGCGGCATCAGATACATCATCCATTTCATACCCGGCATCTGCTGTTGTCCGGTGTTGGTCATCTCCATATTGAATTTTGTATAGACAATATTTGTAATGGTCATCAGAATACAGAATAAACTGATATGAGTTCCAATCAATGGGATATGATTTTTCCATTCAAAGATGGCATCATAAGTCGATAAGTCGGTAGCCCACAAGAAGCTTTGTTGACGCAGCTCTATCGCATTAGGGAAGAACGAGAACAAGGCGATCAATATAGGCATCTGAAGCAGCATCGGTACACAGCCACTCATCGGATTGACCCCCGCCTTACTATAGAGAGCCATTGTAGCCTGTTGTTTTTCCATTGCCTGCTCCTGCTTCGGATATTTCTCGTTTATTTCTTCTACCTGAGGGCGTAAGACACGCATTTTGGCAGAAGACATAAATGACTTGTATGTCAGAGGGGAAATTACTAATTTAACAATGATTGTTAGTAGTAAGATTACAATACCCATAGATAGTCCGGTATTGCTCAATAAATTAAATATAGGAACTATAAAGTATTGATTAACCCAACGGAATAAAGTCCAACCCAGTGGAACCAGTTTGTCTAAATCCAGTTCTTTGTTTGCGTCTTTAACATTACTGTCATAGTTCTTCAACAAAGAGTAAGACATTGGTCCTAGGTAGTAAGAGAATCCTGCCGTGATGCTCTCTGGTGTTGCTCCCGGTTTTGCAGGTACATATAGTGTTGCTTCAAAGCTTTTCAGGTACTCGCTGTTTTCGTCCGTTTGCAAAACTTTCGAATTAAGGAGAGCTGTCTCTATTTTGTCGTCAGCAATTAGGATTGGAGCAAAGAACTGATTTTTGAAGGCGATCCATTTTGCAGGCTCTTTAACTTCTATTTCTTCATTTTTATCACTGCTCATTTCCTTTACATCACCACCCACATATTTGTAAGTGAGGTGAGAATAACGCTGTTCGTTCTTTACGCTTTTCTCTTGTCTGCGCATTCTCTGTGACCACTTCATCTCGAATATATCGCTATAAGTACGAGCTAGCATCGGCTGCATGCCTACCATATTGATGTCGTATTTCATCATGTAGTCGTCATCAGCCAGTTTGTACACAAAATCGATATACTGGCTGTCTGAATATGCATAGCGCATGATCAGCGAGTTGTCACCTTCTTTTTGTATAGGAGTAAATATCAATTTGCCTGTACTCAAAACCTTCTGTTGCTTGTTGGTCAGCAATAAGGTAAAGTCGGCATCATTGTTGAACAGGTAAAGAGAGTCGGTATTCTTCTTGTCGTCTCTGTTGTAGCTCATGTAGTCCTTGAGCTGAACACGAACCATTCTTCCCCCTTTGGTAGAAAATGTAGCTTTTAGTTTGCTGTTTTCAAGGGTTATGAATTGTTCTTGTTTTTGTTCTGCTGATGGAAGCGAGTCTGTAACTGCTACAGTAGAGTCGCTTTGCTGAGCCGAAGCACTGAAGAAATCATCAATCTTCTCGGTCTTTTTTTCAACTACAGAGGTGTCTATTTTATTTTCTTGCTCACGTTGCAGAGTTTGAGCATATTCGATAGAATCTTTTATGCGCTGTTGCTTCTGGCGTTCGATGTCTTCCGACGAAGGCCTACTCAATAATGTGAATCCAATAATTACGGCTGCGATCAGGATAAACCCGGTAATCGTATTCTTGTCCATTTATAATTATATGTTTTATTCCTTTCTTATTTTTTTTCTTTATTCTCTACGACGGCTTTTATAAAGCTTAAAAACAATGGATTGGGTGAAACGACCGTGCTGTTGTATTCCGGATGGAATTGTACGCCTAAGTACCATTTTTTTCCGGGAATTTCTACCACTTCCACAAGATCCATTTCCGGATTGATTCCTGTGCACTTCATTCCATTCTTTTCAAAGTCTTCTCTGAAATCGTTATTGAATTCAAAGCGATGGCGATGACGTTCTTCTATCATCTTTTTGCCATAAGCTTTGTATACAAGAGAACCTTTTTCCAATTCGCATTTATATGCTCCAAGACGCATTGTGCCACCCATATTGGTGATATTCTTTTGCTCTTCCATCAGGTCTATCACCTTAAATGGAGTATGATTATTCATCTCGGTAGAATTGGCTTCTTCCAGACCCAGCACGTTGCGAGCGAATTCAACAACCATGCATTGCATACCCAGACAAACTCCAAATGTAGGAACGTCATGTTCGCGGGCATATTTTAATGCATGGATTTTACCTTCCATTCCTCTTTGTCCAAATCCCGGAGCAATAAGTATGCCATCCATTGATGACAGTGTTTTCTCTATATTCTCTTCGGTCAGTTTGTCAGATAGTATAAAGTGGAGGTCGAGCTTATGCTCGTTATATGTTGCCGCTTGCAGCAACGATTCGTTGATAGATTTGTATGCATCGGGTAGCTCAACATACTTACCTACCAGTCCTATTTTAATTGTACTTTTGGCATGTTTTTTCTTACTTAAGAAGTCACGCCAAGGTTGCATTTCAGGTTTTTCTCCTATTGGCATTCCTAATTTACGGAGAACTATCTCGTCCATATTCTGTTCCTGCATCTTGAGTGGAACTTCATAAATAGTAGATACATCGACAGACTGTACCACAGCGTCTACTTCTACATTACAAAATAGAGCAACCTTACGCAATATATCTTTATTCAACGGATGTTCGGTACGCAGAACAAGCATGTCAGGCTGTACCCCTTCCGATTGTAATTGCTTTACGGAGTGCTGTGTCGGTTTTGTTTTCACCTCTTTTGCTGCTGCAATATAAGGAACATAAGTAAGGTGTACACACAGGCAGTTTTTGCCTAGTTCCCAACGCAACTGGCGTACGCTTTCGATAAAAGGAAGTGACTCTATGTCACCTACTGTACCACCAATTTCTGTAATAACAAAATCATAGTTGTATTTTGTGCCCAACATTTTGATGTTGCGCTTAATCTCATCTGTGATATGAGGTACGATCTGAACAGTTTTACCCAGATAATCACCTTTTCTTTCTTTGTTGATCACATTCTGATAGATACGTCCTGTGGTGATGTTGTTATCTTTATGTGTAGGCTGATTCAGAAATCTTTCATAGTGTCCCAAATCGAGATCGGCTTCATGTCCGTCAACGGTTACATAGCATTCGCCATGCTCGTAAGGGTTTAGTGTACCGGGGTCGATGTTGATGTAGGGGTCTAATTTCTGGATAGTTACTTTATAACCTCTGGCTTGTAGTAGTTTACCTAGTGAGGATGCTATAATACCTTTACCTAAGGAAGATATGACTCCTCCTGTAACAAATATATACTTCGTATTAGCCACGACTTTACGTTTTATTTTTTTAGACTCTAAAAAGAAAGGACAAAAGTAAGAAAAATATTTGGATACTCATTGCAAAATAAGAGTAGTCGAATCCTTAAAATGAAAATAATTATTAAAGAATTTATCTCTTTGGTTTTGACTTGCAGTCTATTAGCTGAGATGAAAAATGCCTAAAGTATAAACAGGTAATATTGAATAGCTTTTTTGAGGGTATGGTTAGAATGTAAAATATCTTTATTTCATACATTCCTTGTATATTTGTATAGAGTAAAAAAAATGAAGAGCATGAGCCAAAAAGTATATGATTGTATCGTTGTAGGAGGAGGCATAAGTGGGGTTACTTTTGCACACTATCTGAAAAAAGAAGGTAAAGCCGTATTGGTCTTGGAGAAAAATAAGAATACCGGAGGGCAATTGCAGACAGGACATCTTTCTGTTCAACCAGACTTCTGGTACGAGCTTGGGTCTCATACTTGCTACAATTCATATACCAGCCTGTTATCTATCGTGAAAGAAATACGAAGAACAGACATAATAGTTCCTCTCGGAAAATTCAGTTATGTGCTCTATACTTCGGGTAAGATAAAAAGTATTATGTCTGAAGTATCCAAGCTATCATGTCTACTTCACTTTCCGAAGTATTTCTTTTCAGACAAAGCAGGAAAAACTACCCGCGAATATTTTCGTCCTATCGTAGGGGCTTCTAATTATGACCGGCTCTTTACGAATGCCTTCAAAGCTGTGATCTGTCAACCGGCGGATGATTATCCTGCGGAAATATTTCTTAAGAAGAGAGACAAAAGAGAAAAGGAAATTTCACGACGTTTTACATTCAAAGGTGGCTTATCGTCCTTTATCAATGCAGTAGTAGAGAGCGGAGATCTTGAAGTCAATACTTTAAGTGAAGTGATTGATATAAAGAAAGAAGGCGATGTCTTTTTGCTTTCAACAGCAAGCGGGCAAATCTTTTATGCACGAAATATTGCTATGGCGGCAAATCCGAAAGTGAGCTCTAGTATGCTTAAGAATATAGAACCCGAGTTAGCCAGATTGTTATCCTCCATCCCGATATTTGCTTCCGAATCTTTGAACATTACTATAAAGAAAGATAAAATAGAGCTGAAACAAATAGCAGGTATTATTCCTTTGTCAGACGACTTCCTTTCGGCAGTATCCAGAGATCTGATAGAGAATGACGAGTATAGAAGCTTTACTTTTCACTTTGAGAAAGGCAAAAAATCAGAGAAAGAAAAGCTGGAGCTAATATGCAATGTATTGAATATTCACCAATCTGATATAATAGAGATTTCATCCATAGAGCATAGTTTGCCTGCAATGCGATTGGAGCATTTGCATATGGATGAGAAAGTACAAGCTATGCGAAAGAACAATAGTGTTTATCTGTTGGGCAATTACTACTACGGTTTGTCTTTGGAAGATTGTGTGAACAGGTCTAAGAATGAGTTCGAGAGATTTAAGAGCAACTTATAATTCTTTATAAATCTAAAGGGAGTGAAGAATATCCTTCTTCACTCCCTTAGAATGATATTGTATCTTATTTACTTGGTTTCAGTATATAGGTAATTTCTTTAGCTCCTGTCAACGCTTCATGAGATAGAGCATATCCATTCAATGTTTTGCCGTCAACTCTCACTTCTTTTATATAATTTGCCGCTACATCCTGAGGTTTAATCACATTAATAACAACCTTATCCGACTTATAGTACTTCGGATCAAGTTTGATTGTTATTTTGCTGAATGTAGGAGTCGTCAGTGTATAGTCAGGTTTTCCCGGACATTCGGGATACATTCCCATCATGCTGAATACAGCCCAGCCCGATATAGTACCTGTGTCATCATTGCCCGGAAGTCCTCCCGGTGTATTTGTGAAATGCTTGGCTAGTATCTCTGTCACAAGCTTTTGTGTACGCCATTCTTCTCCTTTGATCTGGCTAAACAGGTACGGATAGTGTATGTCAGGCTCATTTGTTACATCGAAATAACCATTATCGAATACAGCTTGTAGCTTATCTACAAAGCTTTTCTTGCCTCCCATCAGCTTGATAAGTCCCTGTATATCGTGCGGAACAGCAAATGTATAATTCCACGCATTCCCTTCGTGGAAACCCGGATTAGGTTCGAAATTCGCACCTTGTAATGGGCTGAAAGGAGTTAAGAATTCTCCGTTAGGCAAGATTGGTCTGAATGTACCATATTCTTTGCTGTAGTAATGCTTATAGCCTAGCGAACGTTTATAAAACTTTTCTGCATCTTCTTTTTTGCCCAAAGAGTTTGCCAATTCGGCTAATGTCCAGTCTGCCATATAATACTCTAAGGCATGAGAAACTGAATTGTCATATTTTTCTCTTAGTGGCACATAGCCCAGTTTCATATAATCATCATTATCGGGACGAAGTAAGTTTTGAGGTCCCGGAGTAGTTGCAGACTTTATGAACGCCTCGTATGCTGTATTGATATCAAAGTCTCTTAATCCTTTCATCCATGTGTCTGTAATTACAGGGATGGCAGGGTCTCCTTCCATTGTTAGCGATTCGCGAGAATATAATTCCCACTTTGGCATCCAGCCCGACTCTTTATACATATCTATCATGGTGCGTACCATCTGCAACTGACGATCGGGATACAAGAGGGTCATCATCTGGTGCAGGTTGCGATAGGTGTCCCACAATGAATATACGGTATAGCGGTTTTCTTTCGTTGTTTTTATCTCCGAGCTTTCCATTGCCGGGTATTGTCCGTTTACATCCTGTAAGATATTCGGGTGGATAAGCATGTGGTAAAGCCCTGTGTAGAATACTACCTTTTGGTCTTCCGAGCCTCCTTCTACAAGGATGCGTGAGAGGTCGTCGTTCCACATTTTGCGTGCTGCAAGACGGATAGCATCGAAGTCGGGTTTTGGTTGTTCCTTTTCGAGGTTCTGGCGTGCGTTTTCCATGCTTACAAAAGAAACTCCCATTTGCACTTCTACCGTTTCTCCTTCTGTGCAGTCGAAAGTGAAGTAAGCTCCTACATCATCGCCGGCTATTTCCTTTTCGTATTTTGTATAAATCTTATATGTTCCTGCATCTTTGTTCCAATCTTTTTCCCAGTCTCCTCCGGGGCGTTGGAATTTCCAGTAACCCGATTTTTGTGGGGCTTTGCTTACACGCATCACAAAGTAAATAGGAAATACAGCTTGATTTTGAGTATAGCAGAATGTTCCAAGTAGTTTCGTTCCCTCTATCTCAGTATCGTTTACTTTACGAACCATTGCGCCTGTTTCGTTTGTGAGACCTTCTCCTAAATTGAGCAAAATGTGATTCTGACCTTTAGGGAATGTGAAACGAGCTATACCTACTCGAGGTGTTGCACTAACTTCAGTTTTGATATTGTACTTGGTCAAGAAATTAGTATAATATCCCGGTGTTGCTTTTTCATCTTTGTACTTACTCCCGTATTTTTTATAATCTACTTCCAGTTCGCCGCTTATAGGCATCAAGAGTAGACTACTCATATCGGGGCATCCCACACCACTGAGGTTGACATGCGCATAACCCGTAAATACGCTATTGTCGTACGAATAGGGAGTAGACCACCATCCGGTGTCTTTGTCCCTTTTGTTTTCGGGCGAACCCATCACGTTGAACGGTGTTACCGACATAAATCCTTGAGGACACATCGCTCCGGGGTTCGTTGTTCCGTAGTTTGTTGTTCCTATAAATGGATTTACATAGTCAACAGGATCTGTTTGAGCAGACAGGCTGGCTGTTACTAGTGCTATGCTTATTGTTAATAGTATTCTTTTCATTTGTATGTTTTTTTGTTACACTGGGTGACAGGGTATTATCTAAAAAAGGTGACAAAAGTAACAGGTTTTCACTCATTCTTATTTGTCACCTTTTGTGTTACATTTATTATCTGATAATAGATAAATTACTATTTACTTTTTGTATTGTAACCTTCGGCTACGATGCTGTAGTTGGTGATACTTTTAGGTATATCCAATTCTATTAATCTTTTTTCGCCACCTAGCAGGTTGATATATCCATCAGAGAAGTAAGCAGGGAGTAATATCTCTTTAGAGTTTTTGTCTACTACATTTAGTTTTACCGCAACTGCTAATGTTTTTGATGGATTTGATACCTCTACCCATGTTTTACCTTTGTTGCTGATGGTTTTAATAGTTACAGTTGTTGACGGTAACGTATTTATGGCTTCGTATGATTTTTTATCTCCATTTGTCATCCAGTAATCATTGATTGATAGCACTTTCCCTTTTGCATCTTTTAGTTCAAGGCGTGCCAGATACAACTGAGGTAAGTTATTTCCTTTTTCGGGAACAAAACATTTAGTTGCTGAGTTTGCTTTTGCGTCTAATTTTATATTCTTCTTATATAATTCTTTTCCTTGAAAATCGATGAAGCGCAGGCCTGCTGTTACAGATTTATAATCATTCAATGTTGTATTAATAATCATAACATCATTTTCCGGTAAATTCATTTGTATGTGAATAGGCTCGCATGCTTTTTTTGCTCCGAAATAAGATCCCGGTGTTTCGTAATCGTAAGTATATGTTTGCCATATCATACTTGGCCATGCCGGATGGCTCATCCAAAGAATAAGTCCTGTGGTATTGTTCCACATCTTGCTGTTCCAAGCTTCGAGCATATTGCGCCACGCATCGTAGGTTACAAATTGCGATTTGCGTGAAAAATCTTCCATGCTTTCTGCTTTTCCATAGCGGTCGACTGCATTGATAAAGTCTCCAAAATTCTGAGTTGTATGATGCAGATCATGATAAGCCCATACATCATTGATAGGCCACTGGTCTTCCGGTGCAATAAATTTACGGATTGTATTTGCCGTAGGGATTGCATAGCTTCCCATTTCGGTATTAAATCCTTTCGCATTCTCGGTGTAATATTTAGATGGGTCTTTGAAGTATCCCCAAGGGCCGCTTGTTCCCATATTCAAGAAACGGGATTGTCCGTGATAATGGCGGGTAGGATCTTCTTTTGCCATCATTATAGAGATGCTCTCTTCTAATTGCTTAGGAGCAAAGCCTTCGTTGCGAGGACACCACACTGCTATAGATGGGTGGTTGCGGAAGCGGCGAACTGCATCTGTCGCATTTTTTACAAAGAGGGGGAAGTCGCTAGGTTCTACCGTGTCGTCTGTTGTAATCCAGAAGTCATTCCATACAAGCATGCCGTATTCGTCGCACAATGCGTAGAAATCCTCTTCGGTTGTTTCTCCTGTCCAGTTGCGAATAATGTTGAAGTTTGCATCTTTGTGCAGTCTGATATATGGTTCAAGACGTTCTCTTGATACACGTTTCATGCCATCGTCCATACCCCAGTTGCCACCACGGCAGAAAATTCTTACTCCGTTTACTCTTATCGTAAAGAATGGCCCTACAGGATCATCGCTCGATAGCGGTTGCAACCCGGAGGTGTCTGCATCCTTAGCAATAGTAGGTAGGTTGTTGTCTTTGGTGAATGGAGTGCGATTGATGTAATCGAATACCGGCTTTCCTTTATTTACTGTTTCATTCGGAGTATAAAGAACACGCTTGTTTTGGCTGTTGTCGTTTACCATCAGTTCGTACGACATTTCTCTTATCCCAAATTTCAGGGATTTTGTGTCTGACACTTTATTGTTTGCCTGTACGGTTAATTCCAGATTATATAACTCGGGTCTTCCGTAACCGTTTGGCCACCACAAACGTGGATTTTTTATATTCAGTTCTTTAAACTGCTCTGGGGTAAATGTTATCTCTTTTTCTTCGTTCGCAGCCAACGTAAAAGGTAGCGATATGTTTATATTTTCAATTTTTGCAATTAGTGTACCATTTACAGTTTTAGAGGTAATATTTTTTACAATATTCTTTATTGATATTTTAGCCTGTGTAGTATCGGGAAGTAAAATATCTGTGGTTACAAGAGGATCACCGATAATGATATCGCCCCCGGCTTTTAGTCTTACATCTTGCCATATCCCTGTGTTGCGGTCACGTATTCCGGGAATCCAGTCCCATCCTATCGAAGAGATAAATGTTGGTCCGTCTGTGCTGAGTACTCCTCCGTTTAGTCCCTGTCCGGCAATCATAGATTGTTCGTGAGGGATACCCGGATTGTGTGGAGGAAAAACATGAACAGCAAGGATGTTTTCTCCATTTTTATTTACAAGGTCAGTTATATTAAACTCACTCCGGATAAAAGCACCTTTCATATCTCCCAGGCTTTTTCCGTTGAGGTATATATCCGCTTTGTAGTTGATACCATTGAAAAGTAAACGTAGTTGGTTGCCGTCAATATCTTTTGGCACTGTAAACTTACATCTGTACCACCAGTCGGTGCGACTTAGCGATTCCGGTATATTCATATTATTCAGCCCGAAGTAAGGGTCTGGATACACTCCTTGATTGACTAGAGTGGTAAGCACTGTACCCGGAACAGTTGCATTATACCATGCAGAAGTGCTGTATTGAGGGTCGAAAATAGATTTGTTCGACGCCATTGCTGTTTTTCCGTCTGTCATTTCCCATCCGTCCGAGATAATCCATTCTCCGCTTTGTACAGGGACAAGGGTTGTTGGTATATTCCTTTTTGCGACTCTTTCCGATGTTTGAAAGGGAGCTTTTCCTTTAGGTAATTCAGATTGGGGTTGTGGTTGCTTCAAGCCTGTCCAGAGTTGCCCCGGAATAAAATCTTGAGCGTTGATTTGTACCAATGACATTAGCATTAATATCATCAAACTTACATAGAATTTCGAATGTCTTTTATTGAACATAAGTAAGGTATTAATAGGTTATAAATTATATTTCATCATTATTTTAGAGGATAAGATCCCTCAATAAAGCAATGCAATATCTCTAGTGTGTCGGAATAATGCTATTCTAAATAATAACAATTAGAAGTGCTCTTGCCCTAGTGTACAAAGGTAATATTTTTTGGTGATGTGTAGATCAGTCATTTATATAATAATAGTAAAATGGATGAAGAGTGAAACAAAAAAGGGAGTAATTCATATTACTCCCTTGTCGAAATTATGCAATTAAGCGATTTTTATTTCTTTTCGTTTCCGTACCGTTTTTTTGTTTTTTCTTTTCACAAAAAAGATGTAGTAACCTGTGAGTGGAAGGCTTGCCCCGATAAGGGCGAATATGCAGGTGAATATTTTTGACCATATTCCCCAATAGTTTCCTACATGGAGTGAATACACCCAAGCCCATATTTTGGTGGTGCCTTCCTGATCCTTAAATAAGGTTGTAGCGGTGATCTCTCCTGTTTTCTTATCAAACTTGTATTGGTCTGTAGCTCGTGATGTAACAGATGATTTCAGGTGAACGGCGGCAGAGCCGTCTTGCACCCGTATATACTCATAATCAGGATTTGATGTCTGTAAAGAATTGAATACCGTTTGCCAATTAGCTACATTCAATTCTTTCTTTTCTTCTTGTTGTCCGCCACGACCACCGCCACGTGCACCTCTTCCGCCTCCATGTCCTCCGGATTCGGCAACTTCCACGCCAAAGAGCCTGAACAATCCATTCCGATACCATTCGAACGACCAAACCATACCTGTGAGTGCACAGATGAGTAACACCAAACAAGCATATACTCCGAGTACATTGTGCATATCGTAGAAGAGGCGTTTACGCCCTTTTCTTAATTGAATTTTGAAGCGGCTTCTATTCCATCTTTTTGGCATCCAGATAATAACTCCCGAGATGAGAATGAATACGAAAATGAGCGTAGAGATTCCTACCGTATATTTACCCCATGTGCGGCTGCCATCCATTAACCAGCGGTGTAGTACCATGATGGTATAGAAAGAGCTTTCCTGAAATTTATACATTCCTGTCATTTCTCCTGTATACTGATTTACAAATGCGGTAATTCTGAATCCTTCGGCTAAGGTCATACGGTAAGTGCGCTTGGGGTCGTCCGATATCTGTACACTTGCTACAGAATTACTATCTAATTGAGCGTTTACTTTTGGGATGAGCTCTTCCAACGGCATAGGCTTTTCCTTTACCTCATCTACAAAGTAGTGAGAGGGATTGGATAGCTCTAATATTTCGTCCTGAAAAACAAGAATAGCTCCTGTTAGGCAAACGATTGTTATTATGATTCCTACAGGAAGAGAAAGCCATTTATGGAGTTTTTTTAAGAATGGTCTCATATACTATTATTAAGCGTTTATAAAGAAAAATTCCGGTGAGTTAGCACTGCTAAGACACCGGAATCAAACTATCATCAAAGTTAAGTAATTCTTTAAACTATCATCATTACAAAGGTCGGTGTTTTAATACTATCTTACAATCACAATAAATGATGATATTTGTGTCGTTCAATCACAACAAATAGTGATTAAAAGCGATAAGATACTACTCCGGCAAAGTTGCGAGGGTCGATCTGGTTGATGTAGCCTCCACGAAAATATGAATTGTATCCAAGCTCGTCAAATATATTATTGAAGAACACACGTGCCGTCACTTTCTTGTATGTATATGCTACCTGTGCATTTACTGTTGTATAGGCAGGCATATCAAATGGTTTTACACCAATCGGAGAGCCATGTCCATCAGGAGCAAGACTGTACTCATTAACAGGGCGTTTTCCTACATAGTATGTACCTACTCCGATGGATAAACCTTTAACTGCTCCTCTGTCAACTGTATAGTATATCCATCCGTTAGCTGTATGCTTTGGTGCATTCATCGGAGCTGAGCCGTTTACATACGAAGGGCTGTTTGCATATCTGGCATTCAGGTAAGCATATCCTAGCATTACTTGCAGGTTGTTTAATATTCGTCCGTTTAGTTCCACTTCTATACCTTCTCTTTTCAATGTTCCTGCTTTATAGTAATAGTTGGTTGGGGTATTCGTACCTTCTATATATGCAGCATTGGTCAGGTTTTCTGTTTTGATGTTGAAATATGTAAAATTGAAGCGCAATCTGTTGTCTAACCAGTCCGATTTGAATCCTACTTCCCATTGTTTTGTTGTCGATGGACCCGCCTGCGTTACGCTGTCGGTTAGGATTTGCGCTGCAGATCTCAGGCTGGTACTGGTGGTATAAGATCCAAATATGTTTACATTCTTGATAGGGGTAACCATCAAACCTAACATCGGATTCCATGCGTCGCCAGTTGTTGTTCCTGCAGTAGCGTTGATCGTAGAGATAGAGCTGTAACGAAGACCAAGTATAACTTTAAGGTATTCATTTATTGTCATCACCTCCTGTGCCATGATTCCGTACGTTGTATATTTAGCCTGTACGGGATCTCCGGCACCTTTCAATGCCAGTTTTGAGGGAACACTATTTGGTATTTTATTAGCCAATACATCAATTGTATCTACGAGCATTGAGCCCAGGTTTGTTGTAGTGGCATCCGCAATTCTGTAGTCGAAGCCGACCTGGAATGTATGTTTTATAGAACCTGTGTATACATCCTTTCCAACAAAATCTAATTGGAAGGTTGAATTTTTATCGTCACGCAAATTACGTGAAATAGTCCGTTGTTTGATGTTGTAATCTGTAGGGCGACTTTTAACGGCACTTAATCCGGTGGAGGTGTTATCCACATTATAAGATGAATTGAAATAAGCAGCCCTTAAACTGATTTTATCAGCTAGTTGACGAGTGATACGTGCAGCATAACTTAAAGTTTTGCTGTTGGTATTATCTTCACTAAATCCTAAAAACTTACTGTAAGGCATATCATACAGAGCTTCTTTGTCCGCTCCTGCAAGATTTACTGTACTTGTTACCGGAGTTCTGTTTTCATTCATATAATCCAGTTCCAATGTTACAGTTGTTTTGTCATCCGGTCGCCATTCTAACGATGGATTGATATATACCTTGTTTGAAGATACTATTGCTCTGTAATTATCATCACGCTCATAAGCTCCGTTCAGACGGAAAGCGATTGTGTTTTTACTATCTAGAACAGTTTGTACATCGAATGTAGGACGAACCTGTCCCCAGCTGCCTACACGTACTCCAACTTCACCTCCATTTACAAATTTAGGTGTTTTAGTAACTACGTTTATAACACCTCCGGCATTACCTAAGTCAGTTATAACTCCTTGGGTGATAGCTGCAGACCCTTTTATCACTTGTATGCTTTCCACACCCATCATGTCAGTCTGTATCGAAGCGGTTTGGAACTGAGAGTCTGTTCTTACACCGTTCTTCAGAACCGGAATTCCGCGAAACCCGCGAAGTGACATACTTTCTTTTACGCCACCGTAAGAACCAAACAGTGTTACACCCGGCACATTTCTTACCGCATCTGTAATGGTAAGGGCTCCTTGTTCAGCAATTACCTTATCGGAAATTACAGATATACTTTGTATCTGTTCGCTAGGGCGCAATGGCATACGTGTGATAGCATCCAGCTTTTCAGGTTGCTTGTATCGTTCGCCGAATACTTCAATCTCGCTTAGGTTTGCATTCGAAATCATATCAAACTGGATATGAACTTCTTCATTATTTTTTAGGTCTACTTTCTTTTCATTGTTATTGTATCCTACAAAGCTTACTACCAGAGTAAGTTCCCTTTTAGGGAGGTTTGTAAATCTAAATTTTCCTGATTCGTCAGTAGATACGCCTTTTTGTAATTCTTTGATCGCTACAGTAGCAGATGCTATAGGATCTCCATTTTCGTCGAGTACCCTTCCTTTTATAACTTGAGCACTAACAATTGTAATGCCTATGATTAGAAAAAGAAATAGAGTAATGATCTTCTTCATAGTTGATATATATATAGTTTATACGTTAATAGATAAAATTATTCGAGGGCAAAGGTCTTTATAATTGTACTCTCGCACAATCACAATATATAATGAAATTTTAACCTGTATATAACAATAAATAGGGATTGAAGGCTCTGGGGCTAGTTGGCAGTTCCAACACTATAGATACTTATTTTACTATTTGTGCATTTCAAGATCTCTTTAGCACATGACTCTAGGGTCGAGCCTGTTGTAATAATATCATCCACTAATAGGATGTGTTTGTTGGCGAAGGTTTCCGGGGTTACCACGTGGAAGATGTCTTCTACATTCTTCCAGCGGTCGAAGCGGGCATTTTTTGTTTGTGAAGGATTATTTACTTTTCGTAGCAGAGTATCACTATTAATAGGTATCCCGGTAATGAGTGAAATCCCTTCGCATATTTCAAGCGATTGATTGTAGCCTCTTTCTTTTTGGCGCTTCGACCGCTGGAAGAATGTAGAAGACATCTTCC
>NZ_JAIXHZ010000076.1:0-7668 GCF_043392705.1 Dysgonomonas sp. Shenzhen-Wh21 | reverse complement strand
ATGTACGGATTTTAGATATTCATATTCAGAGCCTTGCGGTTTTCAAAATAAATCTTCCTCTTTCCTTTCAGGCGAGCGTATTTATTTCGAAAAAATATGCCTTTCTAAAATGCCTATACCTGATGTTGCCCTTGAAACATAAAACGACCGATCCGGCGGATGACGCAAAAAAAAATGTCGTATTGTATGAAAAATGAAAGAAAAATATTGAAACAAAACTCCCTCACCTCTGGAATCATCATAAAATTTGGGTTGCGGGTTGTATTCGTGGCTCTTTTGAGTGTTTGCGTGTGGTGTGTGACTAAAACGGGAGCATCACTGCTGTGGGTGGCAGGAGTATATATACTTCTTCGTAGCGTACTTAAAATTATTCGTTTGTCGATTCGGATTATATTCTCTCTTATATCACTGCTTTGTTTGATTCTTATCTGCATAGCAATCGTGGCATTTATCCTTTAAAATCAAATCGGTATGAAAACAATTAAAAAACAATTTTTACTATTCGCAGGAAAAGAAATAGATACAGATACCCAAACAGTAAGTGTAAATCAAATTGTACAGTTAGAGGGGTATAGCTATTCAAAATATGTAGTTTATGAAATCAAGAAGGACCAATGGGGAGTACATTACAAGCTAATCAATCTCAAAGATTATTCTTTCCACACAAGCGAACTGATCCGTCCATTGAGTGAGAAATTCGGTATCGGTATGTATTACGATGACAAGAACCCGATATTCAAGACTAATGAAGAAGTAGCGGTATTGTTAACCAAAGCACAAGCCAAGCGAGTGGATGAAATGGAACAGCAGAGAGTCGAAGAGAAACGCAGGGAAGCCGTTCGCGTTATCGGACGTGAATGGTTAACTAATAATCTACCCAAAGATACTAAAGCCTTGATTATCGCTTGTCTGAAACAGAACGAATCGGATTCCCAGACCGACTATTACGCATCCTCTACCCTGCGTACTGTTATACTTGGCTTTTCCAAGCATACACGGGATATATTTTCTGAAATGAGAAAGTGTGCATCCAATTTTGAAGAGACAGCCTACCTGTCCGAGTATAATGAGGCTTTTGAGAACAGGGAGAAGTACAGCATGGGTAAAGGTTATTATTTAGGAGAAAGCTATTACAGTGGTTGGATAATCAAGAAAGAGCCTATCTCCAAGGAGCAAACAATAGAACGTTTTTCATATATCGCAGGTTGCCCCGATGGTATCTACATCAAAACGAACGAACAGCACCAACAGTCTGATACAGCAGAGAGGAAACAAACAGCCATATCAATAGAATCCGATAACCTCTCCTTTGAGATATTGGACTATTCAGAGAAAGCAATTGCCCTCTTTGGAGATACCAAAGCAATCAAAGATTTGCTCAAAGCTATGGGTGGAAAATTCAATCCTAAACTGACACACAACAATGAGAAACAAGCAGGATGGATATTTTCCCAAAGTAAGAAAAAGGAACTACAAACAGTATTAAACCTAAACAAATAACAACCATGAAATCAACAGCCTATTTTACAAGAACCATATTGACACACTTAGAACAAAGGGCATCACAAGACCCTTTGTTCGCCCAATCGTTCGCTAATCCCGATAAAGACATAGACCAATGCTGTATCTACATTTTAAACCAAGTTCAGAAATCGGGTTGTAATGGTTTTCACGATGATGAAATTTTTGAACTGGCTGAAAATTATTACACAGTCGATAATATAGAAGTAGGTAAGCCTATCAATGTTCGAATAATGGTAAACCATGTGGTACAACTGACAGCCGAAGAAAAAGAACAGGCACGACAGGACGCTATTCAAAAGGCACAAGATGAAGCCTATCGAAAAGCAACACAACCTACTAAGAAAGTCAAAAAAGTAGCTTTAAATATCCAACCAAGTTTATTTGATTTTTAAAATTACCACTATGAAACCAAAGAATAAATTTCAACAACAAATAGTTGAAGCGAGTAAAACGTTACCCTCTATAACCCAAGAGCAGATACAATGGGGCTATAATAATGCGATCAGCTATGTAGGACAGCGGACAAAGGGAGGTAGAATAACTTGTTGTAAATGTGCCCATTCGTGGCAGGGAATGGGAGAACTTATTAATACCCTTTTAGGCTGTGAATGTCCGAACTGTAAATCAAAACTGATAGTCAAGACAAGCCAAAAGCGGAGTTTTAATGATAGCTATTATATGACTATTATTGATAGCCATAAAGGCTACCAGGTAGTACGAACACTCATGTTAAGCTATACCACCAAAGTTGGAAAACTGCCCGAATATAGCCATTCGGAGGTTATGCAACGCTGGATTGCCCCCAATGGGAAGCATTGCACATTTGCACGGCTTCGGCAGACCATGGGAACGATGTATTATGATTTGTGGCTATTCCATACCCCATTGGAACTGCGTAGCGAAAATACGAATAACAAGTACTATATAAATATCTATGATAGAATATCCACAGGAGCAATTTATCCGAAACAAAAGCTAATTCCCGAATTAAAGCGTACAGGTTATAAGAAAGCCTTACACAATCAAAAACCGTTGGATCTGTTCCGTATTTTACTAACGGACAGCAAAGCTGAAACACTTATAAAAGCCAAACAGACCAAATTGTTAAAACGAATTTTAGATGTGGGTTGGAAGCATATAGACAACTATTGGGCATCTATCAAAATATCTATCAGAAATGGGTATACATCCAAAGATGCGACCATGTGGTGCGACTATATCGACTTGCTCCGATTCTTTGGCAAAGACTTGCACAACGCAAAATACGTTTGTCCGCCCAATCTGAAAGCAGAGCATGACCGCTATGTAGCCAAAAAAGCTAAAGCCGATGCTCTATTAGAAATAGAGAAACAACTCGAAAAGGAAGACTCATACAAAGAAGCCAAAGCTAAGTTCTTCGGTATTGTAATCTCCAATGGGCTTATAAATATTCGTGTATTGGAGAGTGTAGCCGAGATAATTACTGAAGGAAAGGCCATGAAACACTGTGTCAGCACATATCATTCAAAGGAGGATTCGTTGATTCTATCGGCCTGCATAAATGGCAAACGTATCGAGACGATAGAAGTCTCAATCTCTCAACTGAAAGTTATTCAAAGTCGAGGCTCATGCAATAAAATGACCAAATACCACAATCAGATAATCAATCTTGTCAATGAAAACATCTCATTGATAGAGGAACGGATGGTAGCATAACAGAAATAATAATCAATGTGGAGAAATCCACCCGCAACCAAACAATTATGAATATAGATAAATCAAAAGTAATAGTCATCATAGAACAAATGGTAGAACTCTATTCTACCGATTTTGTGTTCTTTGACACTAGTGGAAATTTCGTCCGATTCTCAGATGGTCAAATAATGGTATCAGCAGATGAGAACGAAATACAGGAAGAAATAGGACTAGACTCAGTGCCAGTCCGTTGTACGGATTTAAGTAAAGATAAACAGATAGAACTAATTGAAGACATAAATAAAACAAAAAATTATGGGAACATGGGGGAAGATTCAAAAATAGAATAAACGAAAGTATATGTATAGATTATATATAGGATTCAGACCATTAGGCGAATTTGAGAGTATTCGCAAAGCCAAAGTATTTGCAGGGAACAGCGGACTAAGCGGTGTATTTAATCTGATAGGTGATAATTATCGGGATGCGTGGTATGTATTTAAAAAAGAGGAAACTGAATGAGAACAATTACAGATATTACAGGGCAGACAATTCATATCGGCAATCTTCGAAAAGCAATTCGACAGTGTAAGTTATGCTTAGATAGTCCCTATAAAATGACATCAGGGCATACAGTAGGCGAAAATAATCGGCTTATGTTAAAGCAGTTAGAGAAATTACAGATGAATGAAAGGCGGACTCAAAATTGAGTCCGTTTCTTTTCTCATGAGTCTGAACGGAAGAAAAGAAACAAAAGACCGGATTTAACAAGCTGTTTGTCAAAACGAATGCTTGTTTTATTTTTTCCCTATCTTTACAATCAGATAAAAAAGAGAGAATCATGACGGAACGCTTCTACGGCATAAGCCATCTATCTACCTCCCAACTTCAGGAGTTATACACTACTTATATAAAACACGGATGGAAAGATTTTGACTATTATGAACTACATCCTAAAGGCATTAAACCTGTAGATGTTTCGGATGCCGAAGTAATTATGAGTATTGATGCCATCCACGAGCACAATTATTGTGTTTTGATGATTGATTGCGAAGAGGAAGAAGACGGTATTATGTTTGGCTTCGGACTGTCATATTATCCTGATTTTGCGGTTTATCTACATTTGCCTTTGAGCCTATTGGATGAGTTGGTTTCTAAATATGAGCTGATTGCCAAAGAAGAAGCAAAGGATTATACCGTTAATGAATTTCTGATTGAGAACCACCTAAAAAATTCACAGAACTAAGATTGTATTTCTTTTAGTCTCAATAAATAGTTATTATATTATATATCCCACAGACAGGATATTTACTCATTTAAATATTTCCATAATAGTAATGACGCATTCCTTGGACTGATGCTTATTAATCATCGGGACAAGCCGTCTGAAATGCTCTGTCCGACAATGCCTTTGTAAAGCCTCATGATCGGGCCATTCTTCAATAAAAACAAAATGGGTCTTATCGTCTTCATCTATGTAAAGATTGTATTCGATACAGTCTTTTTCTTCTTTGGTCTTAGCCACTAATTCAGTATAAAGAGGCCTTACAATATCCAGATATTCTTCTTTAATAAAATCTTCTGCAATAACTTTAATCATTTTAGTAATTTTCGGGATTTATAAAATTTCGGTATCGCCAAGCGGTTTTCTCAAGATGAAGTAGATATAGCCGAAATATTCCTTATACATGGTATAGAAATACTTAGCTTCTTCAATATATTCTGCTACCTGATTACCCTCTCTGGAGTTTTTCCATCTTTGGGGCATTTCTTCGTAGCAGTTCGTTTTGTCCCGATAAAAGTCAAACCAACAAGAGTCTGGCAGTTTGTGTTGCCCGCAGAGCTTATATCCGGCATTCTTTATCTGCTCTATTTTATAATCTGTCGTTTCTATTCCCCGAAAAGGATATGAGTCACAAAGATAATCTGCCAGATCATAGGGTAATTCAACATCTTTGAATACGCATAATTCTGACAGAGCCAGATAGCCGCCATTTTTAAGGAATGGTTTCCATGAGTTGATACGAGAGCCGAAATCCGAATAATTGATACCCCCTTCCGAGAGGATCAAGTCGAAAGACTCATTTTCGAAAGACAGATTTTCTAAAGAAGAACTTACAATCTGAATTTTATCCTTCAAATTTTCTTTTTCAACACGTTTAGTGAACTCTTCAATATATCCAGCATTACCTTCGATGGCTACAATATTTGAATAATGTTTTGCCAGTAGCAGGCATTCGTTGCCTTTTCCAAATCCAATATTGGCAACTGCCGGATGTGGTTCTTTCAGATGTATCTGTTTCAACACCTTCTTTGTCATATCCTCTCCCGAAGGACAATGATAGGATAGGCAATTGTAATACCGGGCTAAATATTTAAACATATTACGTATTTCTAAATGCAATGATACTAATAAATCAAAGAAAAACCTCCAATTCTTGTCAGAGGTTTTTCAATTTTAGAATCGGATTGAGAGCTATTCTATTTCCTCTTGCCACAACTCTACATCACTGGGGGCAGTCACTAACGAGTAAATAATATTTACCCAAGTAACTATATACGAAATCACCATCATTGTCATCATGACTATTGCTCCTCTGAATTATCATTGTTAAACGAGAAGCTTAACTCAGAAGTATTTCCCAATTATCAGAGAAATAGATGTCAATCACCTGCTGATTCTCCGACTGCGAAGTATAATAGAATCTGAACGACTCTTTTGTCAGATTATAATAGTCATTGGGTAGAAATGGTTCGCTACCGTCCATTCTCAGAATACCCGAGCCATCTGGCTGAAAATAACGAAATCCGTAGGTAGCTTCGCTGAAGTAGCCACTTCGCTCCAGTTGACAGCGAATTTCTACAGTCTCCCCTTCCTTTATCTTTTTGGGAACAGGGAGGTGAGTACCTTGAACTCATAACTTTGCTTAATATCAAGATCATCGCTACAGGCACACACTATTGCGGCAAGCAATAGCGTATATATTAGGTAAGATGCTGGTTTCTTGATGATATGTATTGCTTTCATATTTTACAGTTTTAATCGTTTATAATAAATTTGATGCCTGCCCCTATTTGGAGATGTATCTTATTGATGGATGACCCAAATAGCAATTGCTCCCTGCCGTGAATCAACAGTATTACTCTATCCGTTAGGAACGTTTCTACCTCCAAGGATAATGCTCCGCCATACAGAATTGCATCTTTACTTTGAATGGTAGAGCCATCGTAGAGTAAGTCCTTACCCCAATTCACCGTTTCGTAGCCAGCCATAGCCGATAGACCAATCGAAAACAAAAAGGTCTTTCTCGGGCTGGCAAAATAATTCAAATAGTAGCCACCCTCTGCCGTAAACTGAGCCGTAGGAATAAGAATATCCTTGTAGCTATGTTTTTTTTGTAAGTATTCCGCTCCGAATACCCAATGGTCCCCAAAGTTTCGGTAATTGGAAAAAGCTACTCCAACAGCAAATGCCTGTTTGTCTCCGTTCTTGAGATTGAAACCATCCACAGCACTCGCTGTAACCTGAAAACCTTTCTGTCCTGGCAGGTAGCGTTGAGCCTGTGCCTGCCCAGTCAGGACAAGGCACAGTATTATCAATACGAATATTCTATACATTTTTTATTTCGTTTAATGTGTTAATTAAAAGGTCTGTGACTTCTATTTCACCTTTAGTTCGTTAATCACTTTAGCTCCCAACAAGTCCGCATTGGTCACAATAAAGGTCTGATTGCGGCCACCATTTTTCTCAAAGAGTTCAATAACCAGGTGTTTGTCATCGGGGATTGTTATCTTATCGATAGTAAATACGGTTCGTTCTGTGCTGTTCCCGCCAACAACAGACACAAAATTATAAGCTCTGAGCGGGTAGATTACTGTCTCTTGAATAGCTGTACGCTTGCTCACTTTCTTGTCTACGATCTTCATCCGAATGAAATCGATATCTAACGAAACATTAGATGAGTTCTTGATCTGGGTGTGTAGATACAAGAGTCCGTTGTGCGTATAGATCCCTTTAAGTAGGTATTGAATGCCAAATCGTTTAGAACCGATATGTCGGATAAATTGCTCGTTGTTTTGATGGATCGAACGATTGATCAGATGCACCAAACGAGGAGATTCACTTCCCAATTCTTTGAGGTAGATTTCCATGCTGTTATTTGGTTTATTGACTGCTATCCCATCGTGCATAAAGTCCTTCATTTCCACATTGAGTTTTTCGGGTTCATCTGCATATTTAACATTAAACGTGTAATAGCTACCTTCTTCAGTAATAACAGCCATATTAGTCTCCGTTTCAAAATTTCGAATAGTCGCTTTTACCCTCAATACATTTTCGGACGGTCCGGCTTATGGATTGGAAGTGACTTTTGATAAGACTGTCCATATCATCTTTCCTGCATCCATAAAATATGTAGACTTGGGTTCGAGCAACATTATTGCAGGTAAAGCCGGACCGTCCGAAAATGT
>NZ_JAIXHZ010000075.1:0-7103 GCF_043392705.1 Dysgonomonas sp. Shenzhen-Wh21 | reverse complement strand
CTTATTTACAGAAATATTGTATATATATGCTTCTTTATAGTTGGTATTGGCTGTGCCGTTTACCAAGTAATTAGAGGTAGTTAATCTCGACAAGTTATCATAGGTAAAAGCATAACCATGTGTATTGGTTTCACTCGACAGCTTCCAACTCATTGCTCCAATATTCCCATTATACTGTTTAGTACTGCCTCCATATGTATCATTATAATACAATATTTCTGTAAATAAGGGACTTGTAATTGATTTTGTCCACGATCGGATATTATAGCCATAGGTAGACAACGCGTTTGCTACTCCACCTTTTTTGTTGGTTTTGAGTCTGCCCAATTCATCATACATATTTTCTGCAAGGGTGATAGCAGTTGCTCCATTGAGTTGATAAGTTTCTTTGGTCAATCGTCCTGCATGGTCATAAGTGTAAGCATACACCTCTGTTTGGGTGGTCTTTCCTGTAGCCTGATGGACATGTTTCTTCTGAGTCGGCTGTCCGGTAAAGTTATAGGCGATATATTCCTTTTCAATACCACCCGGAAGATGATTATTACCCTTGACCTGTATCGGCCGTCCACGATTATCATAATACATCACTGAATATAGGTAAGTACTTTCTATTCCACCTGTAGAATTCATTTGCGTTGTAACAGTCCCTGTTAACAATCCTTTGTTCTTATATCTGTTCGCTGCCTGGTGATCACCATAGCAAATACCATAGCCGGACTCAGCCACATACTGCGTATTGGCATTGTTCGGAACCTCAGTCATTCCTAAAAACGAATAATCATCGTAGTAATTTGCAGACAATATGGTTGAAGTAGAAAGAGTAATACCTGTTATGGTATAACTGTTTGCAAGATTCGTCCGGCTTGTATTATAAATTGCTTTTACTACTGCATTTATAGGATTTTCAACTGCATAGTTAATTATATTTTTACATGTTCCTGTTAATACTATTCGTCCAAATACATCGGGAATCGAATAGGTCCATTCACTTTTTAGTCTCTGTTCACCATCTTGTGTAAAAATAAGTTGATCAGCCTTATCATACACATAATATATCCAATCGCAACCTGGTAATTTTTTGGCTATGCAATGATTGCTCCCATCATATTTATAGAGGTAAGCATATAGCTTCAGGTTCGTATCGGTTTCTACCCAACTGGATGAACTCAAAAGCCTATCGGATGCTTCTGGAGGAAGAACCGCTCGAAGATTACCGAAGCTATCATAAATATAGTTAGTATCATACAGTTTGCCATCGTTTATCTGGCGGGTTAGCACGACTTGCCCCTTCTTATCTTTAAACTCGTAAGATATGTTTTCATCTTCGTCTTTCAAGCGAGTTACAGACAATTCACCGACTCCATAATTAGTTGTTCTGAAGAGACTAATGCTTTTTGTATCATCTGTAGTCTTGTACAATCCACAGACCAGTGAATCCGCATATGCCCATGTAGTTCCGGTTTTAGTTCTATTAGTCAAGTATCCTGTTCTGTGAGCTTTCTTTTTTATATGCCAATCAGCCCCAGGTCCATATTGCTTTTCAAGACGATTTAGGTGTGAAGGTTCGTAATATGGCCTTGAATATGATTCTTCATCAAGATAAAAGGTTTTTGAGATTTCAGATATCCTATCAGCATTCACAAAAGAGCCATTATTTGAAGGAGAAACGATGGGTAACCATTGTTTACTTAAGCGACCCCAATAATCGTATCCATAAAGTATTATTAAGTCTGTTTTTTGCGGTGTTCTACCAACTTGTACCGTTTGCGCCAACTTCCCCAAATCATCAAAATATTGTATATCCACGATACCGGTACTAGGATCAAAGGATAGATTATTTGTTTTAATGTTAGGATATGAAGTTGTTATTGTATTATAGATTTGTTTATTATTACTATAATAATAATTAGCTTCCATATCAAGAGATGGATCTTGTTCTGGCACTAGAAGTGACTCAGGGGTTAATTTCATCTGAACTGTAACGGTGCAAGCTGTTGTATTGTCAACATCTATCATTAACATCCAATACCCAGCTTTAAGGTAAACATTATTCCAACTCGTTTCGCCTGTTTTATTCTGGATAACATAATTAGTCGGACCTTCTTGCAAAGCAACAATATAGGCCTTGAAACTATTAGCCGAAGTTGTGGATGTAGAAGTATCAAGATAAGTTGGAGTATCTATCTTAAAAACAACCATAACAAACCCTACACGTCCATTATTTGGGAAATTAAAATTTGCCGTTTTATTAGAAATTTGATTGGAAGGTATTGTTCCGATGTCAACCCTAGGTTGTCCTGCAATGTGGACAGATAGAACCAAAAATATAATCAAAAATATAATATTCCTTTTCATAATTTGTCTATTTAATGATTCTTATATTGATATTTATAACATGATATAATATTTCCCTCGAGATCTTTTATCGCTTTGAGCTTATCAAGCGAATAATAATCATATTGATATGTTAGCCCTTGTGGTGTAGTCATTGATGTCATACCTAAATCTGGGCTATAAGTATAGCTGGTAATCTGGGCATTGGGTAATTTTTCTCTCAAAGGGGCAAACGCCTGGGGACTTAAGGTACTATTTGATAGTATAGATTCCAGATTCGGCATAGCTGCAATCACTTCATTGTAACTGGCATTGCGTATAACTGCTACTACGTAAGTATATCTGTATCCCCATAATAAAACAGAGCTACTACCACTTTTATCGACTATTTCGACTATGTTGTTAGCCTTATCGTATTCGGTAAAAGCTTTTTCTTGATAGTAATGGCTGTCTTTATTAGATCCGTCGTAACTTATAAAGTTGACTAGAGGATTAGTTATACTGGTTTTAAAGATAAACTCCGGCACATAAGTATTATTCTTTTTTTTATATGTTATTAAATCGGAAGAAATAACTTTATTATTTACTTTTCTTGTTGTTTCAATCGGATAATTAATCATATTTATCGATTTCATTTCATTGTAGATACCCGATTTTATATCAGAAGCATATAATGTCTGAGCTATTTCCGAAACAGACTGACTATTTACTATTTCTGTTTTAGACAATAAATCATACTCATTGTATGAATACATTTCAGAAAGAGTAACAGGATTTTCTTTTTCTTTTTTTGTTATTTTCTCTTTCAATTGAGCCTTATCTCTATTAGCAAATCAAGAGGTTGTAATAAAAAATAAGTAAACTATTTATCAAACTAGAGGGCATGAGTTTCTTTGGTCTGAAGTATAAAAGAGCAAAAGACATGTAAAAAATTAAATATTGTACATCTATAAACTAGATCTAATTTATTGTAAAAAAATACGAAGAATAATAAAGGTAGCAGCAGTGTCTAAATTAAAATATTTGATATGAAAGCAATAATTTATTACCCTTCCGTATTCACAAAAAGCATTCAACACCCATTCCCGAAAAGTTTTGGTATATAGCGATTGAATACGGAAACTTAAGAAAATAATAACCTCTAGATTATAATAGGTACAAATATATTCTTCTTTCTCATTTCGGGTATACCGGTATTCTTTTGTCACATCCAGTTCTCTCAATAAGCCTTCTTTGAATATAACTTTGAGATGCTTATTGATTGTAGGTGTATATATGCCAAACAGATCAGCCATATCATTTACTGTCATCCAGACCGTACCATCTACTATTTTTACTTCAATGATTGGTCTGTCAGTATCTATATCTGTAAACTTTATATATCCTGTTTCCATAAACTCAACTAGATTAAACAATAGCACTTTTTGATTCGTAAGTTTTTAGTTTTCCAGCAATAGCATTCATTTCATTGGCTATCTTGTTATTAGTTATCCGGGCATATATTTGCGTTGTCTGGATTTTTGTATGCCCCAGCATTTTCGATACAGACTCGACCGGAATACCCAAGGATAAAAATGTAGTTGCGAATGTATGACGGCTCATGTGATAGGTGAGGTGCTTCTCAATACCGCACAAATCGGCAATTTCCCTTAAATAAGAGTTCATCTTCTGATTGCACATTGTCGGAAGAACTTTATTATTTTTTTGTTTTCCTCTGTATTTCTCGATTATAGAAAGCGGTATATCCATTAAAGGAACGGTTATATCGGTATTCGTTTTAACACGCTTCTTCATAATCCATAGATTATCATCAAAATGAGGCTTTATATCGTCATACGTTAATTCGTATATGTCTGCATATGAAAGTCCGGTGAAACAGGAAAATATAAATATATCCCTTACCTTTTCGATCCGGGCAATAGAGAAGTCTTTTTCAATAATCGCCTTTATCTCTTCTTCAGTCAGATATCCTCTGTCAACCTTCTCAAAATGGATTTTATAATTCGCATAAGGGTCTGCAATGATCCAACCATTATTCTTTGCTATATTGATAATCTTCTTCAGAAGCCTCATGTTGCGTCCGATTGTATTGGTCTGGCAATTCCCTTCAATTCTGAGATAAGTTTCAAAATCCGTTAAGAAACTGTGTTTAATATCTTTCAGTTTAATATCAGACAGATTATATTTGAATTTTAAGAATGTCTGAAGCTTTTTATAAACACATTTGTATTTTTGCAGGATAGCCGGAGAGAATTTTTTACCGACCAGTTTTTCCATATCTTCATTGTGCTGACGATAGACTTCCAAAAGATAGATTGGTATGTCGTTAGGAGACGAGGAGATACCAAGAATACTGTTTTTCAAGCCTTCTGCAGAAACAATCCCATCACGATGAAATATCTCATTGTATTTTTCATTGATAAGGCTGGTATAAGAATCTATAATCTTATTGATACCTAAAGCTTCTCGACTCTTTCCGATTGCTCTGCCTGTACTTGATTCCCAAATACCTGTATTTATTGCAGCTTTTATATTAAAACTGACCTTCTCCTGAGAGATGGTAATCCGGCAAAAGATAGGTGCTGTTCCGTCCTTTTTAAGTTTGTCTCGACGGATGTAATAAATAACATTGAATGTACTTTTCATAACTACTCATTTTAAATTACAAATAAAACATTATTGTTTCTCGAATGAGTAAATCTTGTACTTCCAAAAATGTCTGATACACTGCCAATTAAAGACAATTTAGGGTGAACACTTTTTCCGCTTAGGGTGAACACTTTGGGGAACGAATTAAGGCGTTCGATGCCTGTTTAATGTCTTTTTCTGGCTATATGGATAAAAAGAAAAATCCTACAATATATTGATATTGTAGGATTTAACTAACTTTTTTCGCCTTTTGGCTTTAACTCTGGCGGTATGGACGGGACTCGAACCCGCGACCCCCTGCGTGACAGGCAGGTATTCTAACCAACTGAACTACCACACCATTTTGTTTTACTTTTTTATTAGCAGCATTTCCTCTCAAATGCGATGCAAAGATAGGATAAGGATTTGAATCCTGCAATAGATTTACAAAGATTTTTTAGAATAAAATTTAACATCATTGTGTTTCAAAGGATTAAAAATAAAGAAAAATTATCGGCTTAAGTATTCTATGAAAATTTAAATGGAAAAATGGAAAAATGGAAAAATATAAATAAATAAAAAAGTTTACGAGAATTGATACTTAAAAAAGCAGCAAGATAAATAACATTTACAATATTGATATCTACCAAATTTATGACTTCACTAAATATTTTTTGAAATATTTTATACTTTATTTTGATTTATAAAATATTTTGTCATATTTTTGCAAATAAATAAATCAAAAAGAAACTCATAACCAATATATCTAATCAAAATGAATAATAAAGATTAATTTTAGTATCTTTAAATATTTTGATTATGGAAACTCTAATTTTAGGTAAAAAAGGTTGTCTGGCTATAGTATTATTTGCTTTCCTCTCTACTTTATCCGTAAAATCGCAATCAGTTAATATTGATTTCGGAGCCGATTTAGTAAGTTCCTATGTATGGCGCGGTTATAAGCAAGCCGGAGCCAGTTTTCAACCAACATTAAGTGCTAGTGTAAGTGGATTCTCACTAGGTGCATGGGCATCTACAGATTTTACTAGCGAAAATGGTAAAAAAGAAGTAGATTTTACTGCCGCATACGAAAACAGCGGATTTAAAATTGCTGTTACAGATTACTGGTGGGATGGAGAAGGTCAGTATCGATATTTGAGTAACCCTCTCGGAAGTAATAATGGACATTACTTAGAAACATCATTAGGCTATACACTGCCCGAATCATTCCCATTAAATGTTACATGGAATACATTTCTGCTAGGTAAAGGAAATAAGAAAGAAGATGGTAAAAACTCTTATTCTACTTACATTGAGTTAGCTTATCCATTTTCTGTTGCAGGAATAGATATGGGAATATCAACAGGATTCACGCCTTGGGAAAGTGCTGTTTATGGAACAAATGGATTCAATTTCACTTCTATATCTTTAAAAGCATCCAAAAGTTTAAAAGTTACAGATTCATTTTCTTTACCGATATTCGGTCATATCATCTGCAACCCAAATCTTGAAGATATACATTTTGTATTTGGCATGTCTTTTAAGTAAGAACCTCCTTAATTATAAATAAAACACTTTATCTTTTTTATATGAAAAAAATTGAAGCAATCGTTCGCAAATCAAAATTTAATGAAGTCCGCCGAGCGTTACATGAAGCAGATATCGACTTTTTGTCATGGTGGGAAGTCAATGGACAGGGGAGTGCCCGTCAGGGTTTAATATTCAGAGGTATAGCATACGATGTAAATACAATAGAACGCATCTATATCGCTTTTGTTGTAAGAAATATAAATGTAGAAAAATCAATCAATGCCATTTTAGGCTCAGCTTTTACAGGCGAAAGCGGAGATGGTAGAATATTCGTATCGGCGATAGAACAATCAATCCGTATACGCACCGGAGACCATGGTGACGAAGCCTTGTACGACAAGGATGAAGAGGATGAAGAGAGTAAATAAAGATTAGGTTAAAAAGCTTTAGGTAAAAAATAAAAATATGAAACATCGATTATTCAAATACGTCACTATTATATTGTTTATAGCTATGGTTTTACCCACAGCTGTATGGGCACAGGATTCTCTTACAACTGTTGCTGACTCTTTAAAAACAATAACGACTATTCCCGTAGAAGCTGCAGCAGC
>NZ_JAIXHZ010000074.1:0-14762 GCF_043392705.1 Dysgonomonas sp. Shenzhen-Wh21 | reverse complement strand
AATTGGAGGAGGTAACAAAACAACATGCTATTATAAAAAGGATATATTTAAAAACTAAAAGGAGTTTATTAAACATTATATATATTATTAATTTTTAATTTAAACTTAACAAAAAATCATTGTGTTTGTAATAGACTGTTAATTGTGTTTATTCTTTTTTTGAAGAATACTTGTAAATATCGATATTAAAAGTTCATTCACGTATAAAAGTGAGTTATTAAACAGAGTAAAATTATACAAATTATTTATATAAAGCGTATTATGAACTTTATTAAAACAATGTTAATAACTATGATTGTTGATAAATTTTCATTTTTTAATCTATTAATAATTGTTGATAAACCTTTCATAGCAGAATGATAAAAGCCTGTGATTTTTAATTGTTATCTGCGACTTATTTCATATATGTTGTTTAGTTTCATAAAACAATTGATTTTGTTTTAAAAATCTATTAACAGTTATCAACAGTTTATCAACAATCTTTTTTGATAATCTAAATATGTAAATAAAGAATAGGAAACAATTGATAAGAAATACTAATTTAAGTAGCATATTCACAGATAAATATATAATTTTGTTATTCATTAATATAATAATGTAAAAGATGAAAGGTTTTCTTAAGAGTTTATTAGCCTCTATAGTAGGCTGTTCTATCGTTATAGGTATTTTTATTTTTATATTTATTCTTATAATAGCCGCTATGTCTTTCGGCTCATCTGATAAATATAATTTGAAAGATAATACTGTATTGACATTGAAACTTGAAGGTACTCTGTCTGAAAGAGTAGAACCAAATTCGTTTTTAGACTTGATAGGTCAAAATACGGATTTAGAAATAGGATTGGATGATATTCTTTCATCTATAAAGAAAGCAAAGGAGAATGATAATATAAAGGGAATTTATATTAATGCCGGTGCATTTGCTGCTTCTAATGCTTCGTTGAAAGAAATACGCGATCAGTTAGCAGACTTTAAAGAAAGCGGAAAGTTTATTATTGCTTACGCCGATGTTTATTCACAAGGATGCTATTACTTATCGTCAGTAGCAGACAAAGTAATAATGAACCCTCAGGGTAATCTCGATTTGCATGGACTTTCATCTTCACCTACTTTCTACAAAGGGCTACTTGATAAAATAGGTATCGAGATGCAGATATTTAAAGTAGGTACATTCAAATCTGCGGTTGAGCCTTTTATGCTTGATAAAATGAGTGATGCAAATAGAGAGCAGGTTACAGCATATATAAACGATATATGGTCTACTATTACATCCGAAATATCAGACTCCAGAAAAATATCGGTAGATAAAATAAACCAACTGACAGATTCTTTGCAAACATTCAAATTAGCCAATGTTTCAGTTAGTGATGGGCTTGTAGATACGTTGATGTATGAGACAGAAGTAAAAGAATATCTGAAAGATTTGCTCAAAGTAGAAAAAGCAAAAGATGTGAGAATGGCATCCATCAAGGATATGACTTCCGTACCATTTGTAAAAGAAAGTAATTCTAAAGATGTTATTGCCATACTTTATGCCGAAGGATCTATCAACAATGGATCCGGTAAAGATGGTATAACTGATAAGAGATATGTGAAGGAAATTGAAAAACTGAAAGATAACGATAAAGTAAAAGCTGTAGTTTTCCGTGTCAATTCGCCCGGAGGAAGTGCTTATGCTTCGGAACAAATATGGAAAGCCATTACCGACCTGAAAGCAAAGAAACCGGTGGTGGTATCTATGGGAGACTATGCGGCATCGGGAGGCTATTATATTGCATGTAATGCCTCTAAAATTATTGCTCAACCAAATACATTGACAGGATCAATAGGTATTTTTGGTATGTTCCCAAATTTTGAGGGATTGACTAAAAAAGTAGGATTATCGTTTGATAATGTGAAAACAAATAAATTTGCTGATTTTGGTGACGCTACCCGTCCGATGAGACCTGAGGAAAAAGTAATATTGCAGCAATATATTGAACATGGTTACGATCTGTTTTTAACTCGTTGTTCAGAAGGACGTAATATCCCAAAAGATTCGCTGGATCATATTGCTCAGGGTAGGGTATGGACAGGTAATCAAGCCTTGAAGATAGGATTGGTAGATGCTCTTGGAAATATAGATACTGCGATACAAGAAGCAGCGAAACTTGCCAAACTTGATGATTATTCTTTGCAGGATTATCCTAAAAAAGTTGACTTTTTAGAAAGTTTATTATCCAACCAGAAAGAAGAATTTGCGACAAAGGCAATGAAAGAATATCTTGGTAAGGATTATGAATTATTCAAGACTATAAAAGAGATAAAGGAACAAGATTTTGTTCAAGCTCGCATGCCTTATGACATAAGCATAAGATAAAGATTCTAACTATATAATGATAAAACAACAGCCCGTGCATATCAACAAATGGCTGCTACCATTTTCATGGTTGTACGGGATGATTGTATTTTTTAGAAATAAGTTTTTCGATTGGGGAATACTCAAACAGGAAGAGTTCGATATCCCTGTTATCTGTATAGGAAATATCACTGTAGGAGGTACGGGAAAAACTCCGCATACCGAGTACGTTATCCGTTTGTTGAAGGATAAATATAGGGTAGGGGTACTAAGCAGGGGGTATAAGCGTAGAACAAAAGGATTTATTCTTGCAGATGACAACACGACCAGTAAAGACATTGGGGACGAATCGTTCCAAATAAAAAACAAATTTCCGGATGTTATCGTTGCTGTGGATGGAGACAGGCGTAGAGGTATAAAAAAGCTTTTATCGCTAAAGAACCCACCTCAAATAATCTTATTGGATGATGCCTTTCAGCATCGTTATGTAAAACCATCTTTTACAATTATCCTCTCTGATTTTAATCGTCCTATATATGCAGATACCTTGCTTCCTGCAGGACGTTTGCGCGAACCTTTTTCAAAGATAGATGATGCAAATATGATAATCGTAACTAAATGTCCTTTGGACTTGCAGCCTATCGATTATCGCATTATTTTGCATGATGTGAATCCTTTCCCATATCAAAGTCTCTATTTTACTACTTTCGATTATTTAGAATTAAAACCTGTATTTCGCAATAGCGGAGAAAGCAGGTCGTTAGAATTCTTACGAAACAAAACTGTTCTATTGGCTACAGGTATAGCTTCACCTAAAGTGATAATAAAAAAACTATCGGAGTATACCCGTAAGATAGATACAATAACATATCCTGACCATTATAATTTTAAGACAAAGGACATAAAGTATATTTCCGATAAGTTTAGAAATATAAGTTCAGAGAAAAAAATAATTATGGTAACAGAAAAAGATGCAAGCCGATTAGTTTTGAAAGATATAGATGAAGAAATAAGAAAGTATCTCTATTATCTTCCTATCGAAGTTGCATTTATGGACAAAGGAGACGATTTTGAAGATAAAATATTAAAGCACGTAGAAGACAGTAGATTTAAACTTAACTAAACTGTTTTAAGAGTAACAAATAGAATATATGCTAGAAAAAATATACGAAACAGCATCGTTTATAAAAAATGTTGTGGGCACTGTACCCAATATAGCTATTATTTTGGGCACAGGTTTGGGAGAATTAGTACACGAAATAAGCGATAAGAAAGAAATGCCATACGAAAAAATTCCTAATTTTCCACTTTCTACAGTAGAAGGACATAGCGGAAAACTTATTTTTGGAAAGCTTGGCGGAAAGCCCGTATTGGCTATGCAAGGAAGATTTCACTACTACGAAGGCTATACTATGCAGGAGGTAACATTCCCTATTCGTGTTTTTCAGGCATTGGGTATTCAGTACTTGTTTGTATCAAATGCAGCGGGAGGAATGAATGGAAGCTTCGATATAGGCGATATCATGCTTATCGATGATCATATAAATTTATTTCCCGAACATCCATTAAGGGGTAAGAATTACAAAGAGCTTGGCACTCGCTTTCCGGATATGAGCGAAGCGTATAACAAAGAACTTCGCCTGATGGCTATGAATATTGCTAAAGAAAATAATATTAAGTTGCAGCACGGAGTTTATATAGGTACACAAGGCCCTACATTCGAAACTCCAGCTGAATATAATTGGTTTAAGATTATCGGTGGCGATGCCGTTGGTATGTCTACAGTACCTGAAGTAATTGTTGCCAATCATGCAAAAATGAAAGTACTGGCATTTTCTATAATCACTGATATAGGTATCATTGGAAAGATTGTAGAGGTGACGCACGAAGATGTGCAGGAAGCCGCTAAAATAGCACAGCCCAAGATGGCCTATATTATGCAGGAGGTGATAAAGAGACTGAATTAACAAATTGAAAATATTAGAAATATAAAGGATGCTGATTTTCTGTATCCTTTTTTATTTATCTTTATAGATAGGTTTTATTCAAATCCATTTCTTATGAAAGCATACATTCTATCTATTATCATCCTATATTTTTGTGTTTCCTCTGTATCTTATGCGCAGCAGCAAGTAACAATCAATCAGATAAATGCTGAGATATCGAAGGGAAATTTCGATAAATCGAAAAAAATGATAGACCTGTACATTGCTCAAAACAGTTTATCGTCGGAGGAAATTTATAATCTGAATTTTAAGAAAGATGTGCTTGATAGAATAGCGATAGATTTTTCGAAAAACAAATCAGATGTTGTTGAGTTCATTAAAAAATATTATCCCGATGTAAATGACAAGATGCTCTCCGAGTGGGAAAATGAGAAATCTCTCGAATCGATGATTATCAATGGAGAAAAAAAGTATATGAGCAGAGCTGCTCCAAATCTATTCAGAATAAATAAACAAGCGATAAAACGCAAATTGGAAGTAGAGGGAAACCAAAAAGATGAATTACAGAATGTACTGAAAACACATTTACCATCTGTTGTAGATGGTTTGAAAAATACAGGAAGCACTCAAATGCCTCCTGTGAAAATGAAAGTAAAATATACTGTAACCCTTAAGCCGAATGTTGTTCCAGCCGGAGAAATGGTACGATGTTGGCTGCCTTATCCGCGCGAAGATAATCGTCGTCAGACAGACGTAAAGTTACTTTCTGTAAATGATAATAATTATGTTATATCCCCATCCGATTATGCTCAGCGGACATTGTATATGCAAAAAATAGCAGAAAAAGATAAGCCGTTAACTTTTTCATTCGAGTTTTCTTATGCTTCGGCTGCCGAATGGTTCAATATAAAACCTGAAAGTATAAAGGATTATGATACGAATTCAGATTTGTATAAAGAATATACTGCGGAGAGGGAGGCTCATATAATTTTTACTGATCAGATAAAACGATTGTCTGACCGGATCATAGGGAATGAAAAGAATCCATACCTGAAGGTCAGGAAGATATTCGACTTCATCAGTGATAACTATCCTTGGGCAGGTGCTCGTGAATATTCGACGATACCAAATATACCTGAGTATGTGATTGAAAATCATCATGGCGATTGTGGACAAGTATCCTTACTTTTCATTACGCTTGCCCGTTATAATGGTATTCCGGCAAAATGGCAAAGCGGATTTATGATGCATCCCAATGAGCTCAATTTACATGACTGGGCGGAGGTTTATTTTGAGGGTGTAGGCTGGGTGCCTGTCGACCAGTCTTTTGGTAGAAGAGACTTAGAAATGAGTGACGATATCAAATATTTCTATGCCAATGGTATCGATGCATATCGTTGGATCGTAAATGATGATTATTCACAGCCTCTTTTCCCTGAAAAAATATATCCTCGAAGTGAAACTGTCGATTTTCAGCGAGGTGAACTCGAATGGCGGGGAGGAAATATTTATTTCAACCAATGGAATTGGGATATTGATGTAGAATATTTGAACTAAGCTTTTTCCTTCTTCGTATTGGGTAAAAATGCTGCTACCAATCCGATTAGTGGCAAATAAGCACAAATATCATATACATGCTGTATGCTGGTTTCGTCCGCTATTTTTCCCAGTATGGCAGATGCTATACCGGCTATGCCAAATGCCAGTCCGAAAAATAAACCGCCAATCAACCCTACTTTTCCGGGAACAAGTTCTTGTGCATATACCAGGATTGCTGAAAAGGCGGAAGAAAGTATAAATCCTATAAAGATGCTCAAGACGCATGTCCATACAAGCCCTACATGAGGCATGATGAGAGCGAATGGAGCCGTACCCAATATAGATACCCAAATCACATACTTTCGTCCGATACGGTCTCCTATAGGACCTCCTATAATTGTACCAAGTGCCACAGCAAATAAGAATGCAAACAAAAATAGCTGTGCATCTTTTACCGAAACACCAAACTTATCGATCAAATAAAACATGTAATAACTATTCAGGCTCGCCATATATACATATTTTGAAAATATGAGTATAAGCAGAATCGTGATGGCAAAAGCTACTTTACCCGAAGAATATACAGACTGTTTTTCTATAGAACTATCATCTTTTTTGGTAGGTTTGAGTCTATACAGATTGCTCTTATACCATTTGCTTATAACAAGCATAATACCAATACATACAAGAGCTATAAGCGACAGCCACTTTATATTCTGTTGACCGTATGGCGTAATTATCCATAAGGCCAATAACGGACCAACGGATGATCCGAAATTTCCCCCTACCTGAAAGATAGATTGTGCCAATCCTGTTTTTCCTCCCGAAGCCATATAGGCCAAGCGGGATGCTTCAGGATGGAAGATGGATGATCCAAGTCCCGTAAGAAATACGGCGATCAACACATGAATGAAATTTCCTGCAAAAGAAAGAGAAAGGATCCCTATCATCGAAAATGCCATTCCTATCGGCAAAGAATAGGGTTGAGGTCGTTTATCTGTGATAAGCCCCACTACAGGCTGGAATATGGACGAAGATAACTGAAAGACGAGTGTGATAAGCCCTATTTGGGTAAAGTTGAGCAATAACGAATCTTTCAGCAAGGGATATACCGCCGAAATGATCGATTGCAGCATATCGTTCAACATATGGCATGCGGCCAACATGGAGAGTATGGCGAAAGCTGTTCCTGTTTGACTAGTTGTTTTCATTGTGAATGAAGAAATAAAAAGTCTGCAAATGTAGACTTAAATATTGATATATAAAAAAGGGAGGTTTGTTTTACTGCCATTGTAGGATAGAATCACTATTTTTGTATTCAATTAATTTTTAGATAAATGAAAAGAACAGAAATTGCCAGTCTAGGAGAATTTGGTCTAATAGATCATCTGACAAAAAATATAGAACTAAAAAATTCAAGTTCAGAAAAAGGAGTAGGGGACGACGCTGCTGTTTTGTCGTATGGAAATAAGAAGACACTTGTAACAACCGATCTGCTGCTCGAAGGTATTCACTTCGATCTGATGTATGTTCCCCTGAAACACTTGGGATATAAATCGGCGATAGTAAATTTTTCAGACATCTATGCAATGAACGGACAACCAAAGCAAGTGACCGTATCGTTGGGTATTTCAAAGCGATTTTCTGTTGAAGATTTAGAATTATTTTATGATGGTCTTGCCCTTGCCTGTCAGGAATATGGCGTAGATCTTGTTGGTGGCGATACTTCGGCTTCGCTTACCGGCTTGGCTATCAGTATTACTTGCCTTGGCGAAGGAGAAGAAGGTAAAATCGTATATCGTAAAGGAGCAAAAGAAACAGATCTTGTTTGTGTTTCAGGAGATTTGGGTGCTGCATTTATGGGGCTTCAATTATTAGAACGCGAAAAGGCCATATACGACAGGAAAAGCGATTTTCAACCCGATTTTACAGGAAAAGAGTATCTTTTAGAACGCCAATTGAAACCCGAAGCCCGGAAAGATATTGTGAAATTTCTTGCTGAAGAAGGGATTGTACCAACTTCGATGATCGATATTTCAGACGGATTATCTTCCGAGCTGAAACATATCTGCAAACAAAGTAATGTAGGATGTCATATCTATGAAGAAAGACTACCTATCGATTATCAGACAGCCATGATGGCCGAACAGTTCAATATGAATGTAACTACTGTGGCAATGAATGGGGGAGAGGATTATGAATTGTTGTTTACTGTTCCTCTGTTTATGCACGACAAAGTATCGAAGATAAAGGGAGTACATATTATCGGTCATATCACCAAAGATGGGAATGGCTTTATTCTTGAAACCCGAGATGGGGCAGAAATAGAAATAAAAGCGCAAGGCTGGGATTCGATAGGAGAGAAATAAGCTCATAATTTTTGTAGGACGCAACAAATCATGCATGTTATTCATCTATCTTATTAGATGATTAACTTTAATTACAATATTATGAAAAAGATATTTTTTCTTTCTTCTTTTTTCCTGATATTTTTTGCAGGATGTGATACTTCTGAGCCTATAGAAAGTGATAATAGTTTATTGCCAAAAACAATAAAAACAGAGCAGTCTTATGATGCCGAGCCTCAGTATGATTATACGCATATTACAACTTTTGAATATGATAATTCTGACCGTCCGGTAAATATACTAAAGGAAACTTATCGTAGATTGAATAACGAAAAAGCAGATAAAAATGTATTAGTATACAGCATCTCCCGAAAATTGGAATATTCTGTGTATTCTAAATCGGAGAAGTCTCTTAGCTCAAGAGATCTAGTAGGTGTTACGCAAACAGATGTGATAAAAAGCTGGATTAAGGATAATGACTATTCTACACATACCGAAACTCGAGTATATGATCTAAAAAGCGAAAAAAATAATCTTATTGAAATTACCCTGAACGGAAAATTCAAAGAAACTATCGAGTTATCCAAGGGCTTAGCCGTAAAATATAATAAAGTGAGGTTTTCTAACCCTCCTGAAGAAAATACGATTAATTATACAGAGGAATATAAGTATAATAGTAAAGGCGATGTTTCGCAGTACAACTATATCTCACTATTGGATGATAGGTATGCCAGTGAAGAAAAATATTTATATGATAGCTTTAATGGAGTATATAAGCATATGAATATCCCTCAATGGTTGTTTATCGCTCTTTTCGGAAACGAAGGACGTATTCATAATATAAGAGAAATATATGTTGTGCATGGTGGCAAAGAAACACCTTTCGCAGAAAATATATATAGATACAACTCCGAATACTATCCTAAAGAGTCTGTATATCGTCCCAATTCTGAACTGGTTGGCATATGGGGCAGTAAAACAACTTATGACTATGTAAAAGCAAAAGTATCACAGATGAGACCATATTAATTATAACTTTTCTACATTTACAGTTCGCCTCAGGTATTCATCTTCGATTATCTGAGGCTTTTTATAAAAAGGAAAATACAAATATATAAGCAACTATTTTGTATTTTTGTATCTCAAAATATATATTAACCACATAATATGGAAATTGCAAGTAAGTATAATCCTGCCGAAGTAGAGGATAAATGGTATAAATACTGGTTAGAGAATAAGTTCTTTCATTCAGAACCTGATAGTCGCGAACCTTATACAATCGTTATTCCTCCACCAAACGTCACAGGTGTCCTTCATATGGGGCATATGCTGAATAATACGATACAGGATATACTTGTACGCCGTGCCCGTATGATGGGTAAGAATGCCTGCTGGGTACCGGGAACAGACCATGCATCTATCGCTACAGAAGCAAAGGTAGTGGGTAAACTTGCTGCCGAAGGAATAAGCAAAAACGACCTGAGCCGTGAAGCATTCCTTGAACATGCTTGGGAGTGGACTCACAAGCACGGGGGTATTATCCTCGAACAGTTGAAAAAACTAGGAGCGTCTTGCGACTGGGATCGTACCTGTTTTACGATGGATGAGAAACGCTCCGAAAGCGTATTGAAAGTTTTTGTAGATTTATATAATAAGGGTCTTATCTATCGTGGAATACGTATGGTAAACTGGGATCCGTCAGCTAAAACTGCTGTTTCGGATGAGGAAGTTATACATCACGAAGTAAATGGTAAATTATATTATTTAAGATATAAAGTGGAAGGTGAAGATGGCTATGCGGTAATAGCTACCACTCGTCCCGAAACAATATTTGGAGATATTGCGGTATGTATCAATCCGAATGATCCGAAGACTGCACACATGAAAGGCAAGAAAGTGATCGTGCCGATTGCTAATCGTGTAGTACCAATTATCGAAGACGAATATGTGGATATGGAATTCGGTACAGGATTCTTGAAAGTAACACCTGCCCATGATGTAAATGACTATATGCTGGGCGAAAAATATAATCTTGAGGTTATTGATATCTTCAACGATAATGGAACGTTAAATTCTCATGGACTTCAATACGAAGGGATGGATCGTTTCGATGTACGTAAGAAAATCGAAAAAGATCTTGAAGAATTGGGCTTGATGGAAAAAACAGAGGCTTATACAAATAGTGTGGGTTATTCTGAACGTACAAATGTACCTATCGAGCCGAAGCTTTCTATGCAATGGTTCCTCAAGATGGAGGATCTGGCAAAGCCTGCATTGGAAGCTGTGGAAAATGACACAATCAAATTCCACCCTGCGAAGTTTAAGAATACTTACCGTCACTGGATGGAAAATATAAAGGACTGGAATATCAGCCGCCAGTTGTGGTGGGGACATCAGATTCCGGCTTACTATCTGCCCGAAGGTGGATTTGTAGTAGGAGAGACCCCTGAGAAAGCCTTGGCGGAGGCTCAAAAGCAAAATCCAAACCTCAAGATGGAAGATCTGCGTCAGGATGAAGATTGTCTCGACACATGGTTCTCTTCATGGTTGTGGCCTATTTCGGTATTCGATGGTATAAATAATCCGGACAATAAGGATATTAAATATTATTATCCAACGAATGATCTTGTTACTGGCCCGGATATTATTTTCTTCTGGGTGGCACGTATGATCATGTCAGGATACGAGTATCGTGGCAAAGCATGCTTTAACAATGTATACTTTACGGGTATCGTTCGCGACAAATTGGGGCGCAAGATGTCTAAACAACTTGGCAACTCGCCCGATCCTATCGAACTGATGGAAAAATACGGAGCTGACGGTGTTCGTATGGGCTTGTTACTTACAGCTCCGGCGGGTAACGACTTGCCATTTGACGAAAGTCTTTGCGAACAGGGACGTAATTTCAATAACAAAATATGGAATGCTTTCCGCCTGGTAAAAGGGTGGGAGGTAAGCGACTCTATCGAACAGCCTGAGTCGTCGAGAATAGCAATAGAATGGTTCCAGAATGTGCTGGCTAAGACTGCTTCGGAGCTTGATGATTTGTTTGGAAAATATCGCCTTTCTGAGGCTTTAATGTCTCTCTATAAGCTTTTCTGGGACGAGTTCTCTTCTTGGTATCTTGAGATGGCAAAACCGGCTTATCAGCAACCTATCGATAAGAAGACTTATGAAGCAACGTTAGGCTTCTTCGATTCCCTGCTTCGTTTGCTTCATCCATTTATGCCGTTTATTACAGAGGAACTATGGCAGGCTCTTGCCGAACGCAAAGCGGGTGAGAGTATCATGGTATCTGAAATGCCGAAAGAGGTTTCTTTCAGCAATGATCTGATTGATACTTTCGAGAAAGTGAAAGAGGTGATTGCAGGTGTGCGTACTATCCGCTTACAAAAGAACATTCCGAATAAAGAGGAATTATCGCTAGAAGTAATAGGACAATATAATACAGATTTCGACAGTGTGATCTCTAAGATGGGTAACCTTACTTCGATCAATACTGTTGCCGAAAAAGATCCTACTTCGGTTTCTTTCCTTGTTGGCACTACAGAGTTTTCTGTTCCACTTGGGAATAATATAGATATAGAAGCCGAATTGAAAAGACTGAATGATGAGCTTAAGTATCTTGAAGGCTTCTTAAAATCAGTTGCAGCGAAACTAAGCAACGAGAAGTTTGTTGCTAATGCTAAGCCCGAAATTGTGGAAAACGAGCGTAAAAAGCAAGCGGATGCCGAAAGCAAGATAAAGACGATTAAGGAAAGTATTGCAAATCTAAAAAAATGATATTAAGTAGGAGAGGAGCTATGTTCAGATAGCTCCTTTTTACACAGAATATAGTTTCAAATAAAATTATTCAAATTTAAACGAATGCTAAAGATTCTCTACCTCTTATACCAATGGATCATATTTGTTCCGCTATTAATATTAGCTACCATTTGGTGTACCCTTACTATTATTATCGGATCGACCTTAGGAAACAATAAGTTTTGGGGATACTATCCAGGAGTGATATGGGGGCGTTTTGTTTGTATGGCTGCTCTGTTGAAGATCAAAGTGAATAGAAATTCAAAATTGGATAAAAACCAATCGTATGTGTTTGTCGCTAATCATCAGGGAGCGTTCGATATATTTCTTATATATGGTTATCTCGATCACAACTTTAAGTGGCTGATGAAACAGGCTCTCAAAAAAATGCCTTTAGTAGGCTTTGCGTCAGCAAAAGCGGGACATGTTTTTGTAGATTCTACTACAAGAAAGGGGATTGTAGATACAATGAGAAATACGAAGAATACACTCAAAGACGGAATGTCTACCGTAGTTTTCCCCGAAGGGCATCGCTCACCGGACGGACGGATGGCAGAATTTAAGAAAGGGGCTTTTCAGACAGCAGTGAGCTTGAAATTACCGATTGTCCCTCTTACCATTGATGGAGCATATAAAGTTTTACCAATACACTCGTGGAAAATGAGTCCGGCAAAGATAAAATTGACATTTCATGACCCTATAGAAACTAAGGATCTTAAAGCGGATGATATTGCAGAATTGATGGATAAAGTGTATTCAACTATTCAATCTGCTTTGCCAGAGGAGAACAAATAAAGGTTTCTCACACTTGTGTATGAGAAAGAGTATCTGTATTTTCCTTATCTTCATTGATGTTTATTAGATACTCTTCTCTTATTGTTCTCATTACTTCAATAGGAACTTCCCTTTCAGAATAAATAATATTTTCTCCTTCATCCATGTAAAATATGATAGAGAAGTTTCCCTCTATATTTTGTAAATCTGTATATACCTTTATCTCGTAGTCATTGTTATTATCAAACTCAATTTCAATATTATATGCAATCATCATTGTCGTAAAGTGATGAATCTTCCTTTGAGTACGGAAAGGTTTATTTTCTATTATATATTCAAGTTTATCGGGATGCAAAATAAATATCTCTTTGCCTTTTCTTTTCCATTTCAAGGTGTAGAAAGCAAAAAGAAGTACTAGGAACATGAATACCAAAAGACAGCATACGACAAAATAATCTTTTATAGTATAACTATCATTTATGAAAAAAGAGAAAGTGAGACCAATCACAGAAACTATAGCCAAAAAGAAAACGAATATATGCAAGAATATATAAAACTTTCCTCCGGATATCTCTAGTTTAATCATTTTATCTTTTTTCTCCAGAGTATATGGATATACAATTCTTCTCTTCATAGTATCAGTGTCGTAAATTGAATTAGTATTTTCAGAACCGAAAGTTATAGAATTATTGACAAATATTAATAAGCGAGTATATTTTATTGAAAAAGGTTGCCTCTATCGATAGAAGCAACCTTAAGTATATAAATTATTTGTGTAAGAATTATCAATCTATATTCGAAGGGCCTTTTGGAGCCTGATCGATAAGTTCCATAAACTGATTCAGTTCCGGAGTGATAATTATCTGAGTTCTGCGGTTGAGAGCTTTTCCCTCGGCAGTGCTGTTTGTTGCTACCGGATTATATTCTCCACGTCCTGCTGCTGTCAGACGTTTAGGATCGACACCATAATTGTTTTGAAGTGCCTGAACCACAGAAGAAGCACGCAAAGCACTCAAGTCCCAGTTGTTTCGGATATTAGGACGCGAAATAGGGTCTGTATCGGTATTTCCTTCCACCAACACGCTATAATCCTTATAATCCATAATGATTTTAGCGATCTTGCTAAGAATTTCTCCCGCCTTGGTGCTTATCTCGTAACCACCCGAACGGTATAGCATTCTGTCATCCAAAGAAATATATACAACGCCTTTCAATACCTTGATATCCAAATCCTGCATTTCGTCGCGTGTAAGCGAACGTGTAAGGTTATTTATCATTACGATATTCAAAGAGTCGGAGCGGTTTTTGGCCTGTACCAAATGCTGTATAAAGCGGTTAGACGAATTGATCTCATCTACCAACTTCGTGATGTTTACATTGCCTTGCGTGTTTTGCAAAAGGCTCTTGTTCAACAAACCTTGCATCTCGGCATAGGCAGCACGCAAATCTTCATTGTTTTTTCGGGCTTCTGCCAATCGATCTTCAAGGCTTGCTACCCGGGTACGGCTTTCGGCTAATTGCAATTGGCTTTCCTGATAATTTCTTTGTAAATCTTTCTGTTCTGTTTGCAGGCGATTATAGTCTGTTTCTAAATTCGTAAACTGCTTTTTACTAACACAGCTAGTAAAAATGATGCTCGCAGTTAATACCAGCAAGGAAAAAGAATACTTCATAGCTAGTCTGATTTTAATTATGTTTATAACTCACATCTAAACAATGAGCCTCGCCATTTGGTTGTTAAAAAAAAGATTTATTAAGAGATAGATTGTTAGAAGCTGAACTTTTAGTGTAAAATGATAAGATATTTAACTATTATGTAAGGTTTTGTGAGAGTGGGGAGTTTCATATTCTTAATTCTTGGTATTCGGAAATAGAATCTAACTTAATAGCAAGACTATCTTGTGCTAATAGTGATGCATTATAAAAAAGGACTAAGAATGTTATAATAAATGACTTTTTCATATATCATATTTTGTATCTGTTGGTACAAAGATAAATTTATATGAATAATTA
>NZ_JAIXHZ010000073.1:0-3474 GCF_043392705.1 Dysgonomonas sp. Shenzhen-Wh21 | reverse complement strand
TTTGCAAAATATTGAACCTCATAATCCGATATTGTAAATCTCTTTTTTTTATGAAGACATACCCATATTCCTGAGTTTACGTGCTCCAACACCGTTATACCTGTAAAATATATAAAGCACTTCGTATGTATCTCAGTGGGTGTATTTTCATTTAACATCAGATTACACACATAAAGGAACTGCTTTTCACTTAATTCTTTCCACGATTTAGGCAAAGATAAGTCAAGAGATTCCATGATGATACTTTTCTTAACCTGTTTTCGGTAATAGATATAGAAGGCTAGTAACCACAATAGCCCCAATCCGATTATTATCCCTATAATTTTTAGTATAATCATCATTTAGAAGAAAAAAGTTGGTTGATTCTTTTCGTTTTTATACTTACTGTCTGTTTTTATCCTATACGCTTGTGATGCTGCGTATACAGGATATTTTTCGATATTTTCTACCATTGTGTTAACAGTAGTTTCCAGTAATTTGTATGCTGTGTCATTATCCTCTCTGTACAGCATTCCCATAACAGACATCAGCGCCCTGATCATTGCTATATCTTCGACTGTCAGTGAATTTGTCCTTCTTTTTTGCAATAAGTCATCCATATATTCATGGCTGATCATATTTCCCATTTTGTTCTGATATGACATCAGCACAGGATGAAGCTCTTCTAAATGATAACGAAGAGCATCTTTTTTACAATATCGCCGGAATGAATCGGCAGTCATATACAGGCACTCGGTATAATAATCATATAGCCCGAAACTTTTCCAAGCTGTATTATACGTTTGATCTTTGAATATTAGGCTGATCAACATATCTGTAGATTCACTAATTCGTGCCTCAAGCCATTTCAACAATCTATCAACACGCTCTTTCGATGCCGGTGCTTGATTGGTGTTCGATACTACCGCAAATCCGTTCGGGGTTTGTATCAAATCCACAAATGGAATTGCAGCATAATAGGCATTGCATGCTATTACTGTACATGCTGCCGTTTTTATCTCAGTATCGGCAGAAGCTGTTATTAAACCCATCAGGTCTGCACCAAGCAAATTTGTTTTCAAAAGCAATTCTGCTTCTTGTACAAAAGATAAAAGGTTATCCCAATCTGTTCTATTCGGATCAGGATTATATTCCCCTATTGTAGGGATATATTTTACAAATGTCGCTAAATCTGGAATAAGCATATTATTCGTTTTTATTTGGTTCTCTTAAGGTGTTTTCTTCCGCATCCTTTCCTTTATCTAAGGTTGTGAGTGTAATTACAGGAATATCGAATTCAACATTTTCCCATTTGTTGAACTCTTTTATAATGTAATATGGCTCAAGTAATATATCATGAAAAGGTTTTTCCAGCGATTGTTTCAATGTGAACAATTCACGTTGTACCGATCCTGAATAATTACCCTGAGATTTACCCGGATTCACACCTATAAGTGCCGGATGTACAGCGTCAGCATAACATTTCATATTGTTAGCTTCCGCTGAGTCCTCAATCAGTTCACCACCTTCTTTAGTAGTATCAATCAGCGTAATTTTTATCATGCTGATTTCTTTTCCACTGGTAGGATTAACATAATATCCGCTAATCCATAGCTTGTTTGAGTTTTCAATACCGGTAAGGAATTCACGGATATCCTCATATTGTTTTTTCTTACGAGCTATTTGTGCTTCCGGATCAGTTATCTTTTCCTCTTCAAACAGGCCTTTCCAATAGTCCTTATGTATTTCAACTAGGTATTTTATAGAAGTTGAATTCTTTAACTTCTTTAATTTTTTATAAGGAATAAGACGGCTATATTCGTACCATCCCCCTTTGAATACAGACCAGGACGGAGGTACGGGGTAATATTTTGCTCCGATGGTCGGGAATAGGTTTATTAATGCGAATTTTCTGTCTTTCGTTATTTTTTCTTTACTCCGGGTAACACCATTAATGTTTGGAATTCTGCCGAACCTTTCTTCCAAATCGCCTATAGGATCATAATAATCTAAAACAGGAATAGCTTCTACTTCATCATCTTTCGGATTTCTGTTTTCAAAGTCAGCATAGAATATATTTTCTATCACTCCTTTATCATTACATGTCTCTATTCGTACATGACAGGCCTCCTTGTGTCTGATATTTACAATCTTTTCACCCGCTTTATCTATTATAAGTACGGTAACAGTAAAGAAAAAATATTTAATGTCAGCACACTGATCGAGCAAATACTTTGTAGGCCTATTGTATTTGAAGAACTTGATTATATCATCATTCAGCTTTTCGCCTTCTATCGATGACTTATAACTCAATCCGCTTGCATAACAGGTAAGCGCATTGAAATGCTTATTTTCTGATAATACTTCATCATCACCTACCAGTTTCATTATATTATAGGGCTTCTGGTTGTCAGTACCCCAAGGCACATAGCCTCTATATCCTTTTTTTATTGAGATAGGATTGGTTTTTGTCTCATCGGTGACGCTTTCTAAGAGTGAATCCATTTCTTGTATATCAACTGTATTCACAAAAGCTGCACTACTTCCCAAGCTTAAGACGGCAGAAGTATTGTCTAATATTTGTATATTTTGCCTTTTCTTTGTCATATAATTACCTCTTTTCCATTAAATTCAAAAATGCAGATCGCTTTTATTTTTCTTATCTGACCCGAATCCGGGAATCGTATATTAAAAGTGTTGTTGTTGAAATTACTTGAAGTGCAAACCACGCCTTTACAATCCATAACCGAAGCATCTTCCATCTTCCAGCATCGAATATTTACCCGTTTTTTCGAGTTCAATATCCTCCTGACATCCTTTATGTGGATCATTTCTCTCATATTAGTTGAATGTATTGTCAAAAGTTCTGTCAAATAATCTGAATAGAAATTTATTGAACTGCTTTACCTCTTGGTTATGCTGGCTCAGTCTGTATTTAAATTCATACGCCGGTTGTTCCGTTTTATCGCTCGATCGTTTCACAGTTTGGTCGATTATTGTAATACCCTTCCTAATTGCCTTATTTTTTACAAGAAAAGTACTGTACGAAGAGAATAGATCTGATTCTAGCCATTCAGCTGTATATTGATCGATAATGCCGGTATTAGATATATATTCAATATCCAGGGAGTTGTTTGTCTTGATGTAGTCGCCTTTTATTGTGGCATATTCATTCTTGAATATTCTTTCGCTCGATAAGTTACCAATAGGGCAAAATGTCTCCGGGACGCCGAAGTTATTTTTGAATAAAATTTCAATCGATGGAGTAGGAGATAGGTTATCGACTAAATGAGCGATTTGCCTGACATCACAGATAACAGTATATTTTACAAGTATTTTACCTTCTTTCATATACTTGTCTGGGCTTACATCTATGACTGTTATTTGATTTGCTGTCGTATTACCTTCAGCATAAGAAGCGGACTCATACCCACCGGTTACTAAATTTCTGTATGTTGCTGTTACTTCTACCGACTGAGGCTCGAAGGAATATAC
>NZ_JAIXHZ010000072.1:0-7258 GCF_043392705.1 Dysgonomonas sp. Shenzhen-Wh21 | reverse complement strand
TCAGTGTTATATTGTGAGCATCTACAACCTTTAAAAGAGTTTTTTAGTGATTTAGATTAAGGTTAATCTCGCATCATTCTTAGATATTCTTCATCTTTCAGTAATCTTTCTCTTCTTTTTTCTTCGGTTTCTCCAATACAAGAAAGCAATATGATACTAACTATTGGAGTTAAGCAAAGTGAGAATGCTACCCAATAAAAAGAGCTTCTCCCATTCTTGCAAGCCATTTCGTAAACATAATATAGCAATATCAAAGCGTTTACAATGACTGCTATAATAAGAATAACAGCAAGGAAGCCAATCGAATTAAATTCAGTTTGCACAATCGACAATCGATTCATTTTTCTACTTTACTAAAGGCTTATTTACTTTGACAACTTCTATTTTATCAGCAAACTTTTTTGAAATCATACCACTCCACTTAACATATCTAAGCGTAGTATTAAAATTTTTATGCCCCATGAATCTCATTAAAGCATAACGATCCATTCCATTAATCATAAAATTCGTGGCACAAGTTCTTCGGGAAGAGTGAAAGGTAAGATGCTTATCAATGCCTGCTTTTTCTGCACATTCTCTCAAGGTTGTATTTATCTTTGTACGCTCTATTTGAGGAAAGACAAATCTTTCGGGTTGCTCCAAATTATTATAGTCGTCTTGCGTCCAATCCAATAAACATAATGCATATTTTGAAATGATATTTTCCAAAGGAACTTCGTTTCCTCCTACTTTCTTCTCCAATATTTTACTAATGACCCAAGGTTCGTCTGAGCGGTCGATATGCTTCCATTTGAGAGTTAAGACATCGCCTATTCTCAAACCTGTCATACAAGAAAATAAAAACATCGCAAGGACATCAGATTCTAAAGAGCCATGCGTAACTTCTTTTAAAAAATATGTATTAAGCTTGTTAAGTTCTTCCTTTTCAAGAAAAATATCATTCGTAGGAGGTTCTTTAATCGAAATATCTCCGCTTTGGAACGGATTTTCAATTTTGATTTTCTGTCTTGTTCCAATATAATTAATGACTGCTCTCAAATGCCTAAGTCTATTATATCTACTACCTTCTACATCTCCTCTGCCTGCTTCGTTACCTCGTTTTATAAGAAATTTCTCAAAATCATTTACGAATTTTTCGTTTATATCTTTGATTCTTATTTCTTTGCGAAATTCTTCTAATGCTCTAAAAGTAGTTCTATAGGATTTGAAAGTACCATTAGACATATTGCCTTTCTTTTCTTGCATCGCAATATATTTATTGAAATAATCAAAGAAAGAGGCATTTTTAGATTCATCAGCAATTTCATTTTTAACGATTTTCTTTAATAAATCCTTTGTTAATTCTTCATCATGACGTACGGCATCAATTACAGCTGAATTTATTCGATTAAGCTCTTTGCTTATTATAATTTTAAGGGAAGGATCATAAGGGCATTTATTCTTATTGTCCCATTCTTCTTCGAGAAATTTGAAGGGTTTCCCCTTCTTTCCTAAAGAGAATTTGATTTCTTCGCCGTCTATTCGAGTGAATCGTATATGCAAAGGGATTTTGCCACCTTTCTTATTTTTTTTATCTCGTTTAAGAAACAAAGTAGATTCGGGAATACTCATAGTAATATAATTTTCGTGCTAAGATAAATATATTCAAGCAATTCATTATCACGAAAACGTATGAATCCCTCTTGCCGATTCTCTTGCTATTGACAAATCATATTTTAAGTATCGTTGGGTCATATTTACCGACTTATGTCCTAAGTATTTTGAGATTTTATAAATATCTACTCCATCGACTACAAGAAGGGTTGCAAACGTATGGCGTGAGGAATGGTAGGTAATATGCTTATTGATTCCAGCAAGTTTTGAGTGCTTACGAAGCGTTTGATTTACAGTTGGCTCGGCATAATTATAGAATATTTTTTCATCACTATTTAACAAAGTTCCGTTATTCGACCACTCCATTAGTATATCACGAGCCATTGGGAATAAAGGAGTAATAACATCAGTTTTGGTTTTTATCATCGTTTTGCGGATAATACTATTCTCAAAATCTATATCTTTCCAAGTCAAAGTCATAGCATCGGAAAACCGCAATCCGCAAAAGCACGAAAACTGATACATCTTTAGGATTTGGTATTCCTTCGAGTTTTTATCAAATTGCTCGGTATATTCGACCAAAGTATTAAGTTCCGTTTTATCCAAATAAATCTCTTTTGCTTCGGAACTCGGTATTTTGAACCACTTATAAGGATTATCTATTGAAAGATTGCGTTTTTGCATATCCAAAATAACAGTTCTCAAATTCTTATGCTTTGGGTTGCGTCCACCTGCCGAATTTCCGTTTACTTCTCGCATATGGTCATCGAATTTTTCAATAAAGGGCAAGGATATATCCGAAATTCGTATATTTTCTTTGAATTCTTTCAGAACATTATAGGTTGTCATATACACTCGGATAGTCTCTGGGTTAAGACCTTCTTTGCGTTTGCGTTCTACAAATTCGAGATAGTAGTCATATAATGAGCCACTTTCGGGTTTTACTTTTTTCTTACCTGAATAGAACTCTTTTACCACGTCTAAGGTCAATTCCTGCCCCTCTACAAGGATTCTATTTATATAAAGCTCTAATTCCGTTATCTTTCGATTTAAGAGGAGTAGCAATGCCTTATCTTTTGGAACTTTCTTCTTTACATCCCACTGTTCCTTTCGTACATCTAATTTCGTTGAAACTTTGGTTTCCTTGATTCCAACCCGAATACGAAGGTATATTGGATATTTGCCGTTGCGTTTTATCGGCTTATCATTTCTGATACAACTTATAATCGAATATTCTGCCATTTTCTACAATAGTTCATTAACTCGCATGAACTAAGTTAGTTGGCAGTTTGGAGACGGCAAAATTTAAAAATGAATATTTTCTTTCTTATTTCTAAAATCCATAGATATTATGAATTATGGAATTGTTAGAGTCTTCAATTTCTTTTTGAAAATTTCCATTTTTAACAACATTTTGAAGTATTGATTTTACATTCAAGGAAATTTCTTTTAATTGAGCCTCGGATGGTTCTACAAAAGGAATCTTCTTTATATAATTTGACGAGTTATTAGTCGTTGAATTTATTGTCCTAATTAAAATATTGCATGTAGGTGAATTGAAAAAAGCTAATAAATAATATAAGAATTGTTCATTAGTCGGAAATACCCCAACGATTGACTGATCAAATAACCTATTATCGAGTAATACTGCGGATATTGACGAAGAACTTACCATTGGAATACCTATTCCTTTTTTAAAATAAAAATTGGAATTTTGGTATCGTGCTTTTTTACATCCCTTATAATGTTCAACATTTTCTTTTGTCCAAGACATAAACCAGATATCCGATTTCCAGTATTTGGTATTCCCTCCTTTTACAATTGGTACATACAATTTTTTTGTATTTAAACCTTCTAAATCGTTTACAGAACAATTATACTCAACATTATCAACATCAACTAAATCGTATCGTTTGCCATTCTTAATATCTTTATTTATCACTTTTAGAAACGACTTGTCATTTCCCGAATAAAACCCTGTTACACAGCTACATATATCTCCAATTTTTAGCCCATTACTTTTAATACAATCAAGGACTTTTTGATTTGTATTAATGGCAAATGAATAATCAGCATTTTTTAGAACTTCATTTTGAGTTAAAACAATCTTCTTAACATGTTCCAATTTATTGTTTCCTAATTCTTCAACTGATTTAAAACCACTATAAATGCAAAATTCATTATTTAAACATATTTCTCTTTTTGAAGATTTCTCCAGAGATATAATCATTAGATTTGCATATCCAAAGTTGACACCAGGAAAGAATGAGGACGGAAATAATGAAATTTCATGAATCAAACAACTTGTCAAAACATTCTTTCGTATTAATTTATGCATATGTACTGTTAGCCAAGTATCAGGCATAATAAAAGAGAGTCGTCCACCATCTTTCAATAAATTTATGCTATGAGCTAAAAATAAGGTATAACTTTCTTTTGAATAGAATCCGTTGAATTTCTTTTTTAAGCTCTTTCTTTCCTCTGTATTTCTCCATGCGCCATAAGGTGGATTTGCTATTACTGCATCATATATACCTCCCATAGAAGAATAGAAATCTAAATCTTCATCATATAGAAAGTCCGTTTCCTTTATATTCAAATTAATATAGTCGTTGTATTTAGACTTCAAATTATTAAAAGATTGTCCATTTAGTTCTAAAGCATCAATTGAAGCTTTAGGTACATCTTTTATTAATTTATCTAAGAAAATCCCATCTCCCGCACAAGGTTCTAATATTCTCTCAGAGCCAGATAGTTCCAGTAAGTTAACCATATAACTTACTATTGATGATGAGTTAGTGTAATAAGCCTGATATTTTCTTTTTTCTTCTACCATGTTAAGTATTGGAGCAAATTATTCGTTCTTAAATGATTTACAAACTCAGGGGATAAATCGTCTTCCCAAGAAATATTATTTTCTATCCATTGTTTAATATTATATCCAGTATATCTTTGTATTTCATTATAAGTGTCTGCACCAGAAAAAGCACTCCATAAGCCACTATTCTTTAATGTATTAAAGTAATTGTTATTTTCGGTAGAGCGTACAAAAATTAAAGGATTATAATTGTCATTTAAACCATGAAATATTTTGGCAACTAATAGTAACCTGTTAGTATTCCCTTTTTCATTTGAACCAAAACCACTCTTAAAATCAACAACAAACTTTTCATCTCCAATTTTGAAATGTAAATCCAAATTCATCTGAATTTCTCCACAACTAACCATTTCCCATAAAGCGGAATAAAAGTTGAGTAGTTGCTCTTTGTCTTCATCAGATATTGGAAGGTTATTTATTTTATCCGTCAATTCTGGAACCATTTTATTTTTTATTTCTTGAAAAGTAGGAGGCGTAAAAAGCTCCAACTCATTAATTGGATATTTGAAAGTTAGTTTACAAAAAGGCTCCCATAGCTCACCAATACGCCTTGAAAATGTCATATACTCGTACGACCAAACAGAATTTCTTGCCTCAAGCATGACCACATAATTACAATAAGTAACCATTAAAATACATTCCAATAGTTCTATATTTGACCATTCCCCTTCCAATGCTTTTTCTTCTATTTCCTTTATAAGTCCTTCCCGACTTTTATAAAGCTCTCTATTGAGTATTTTTGCTTTATTTTTATAATCGTTTTCTCCTTCTAATTCCTCCATGAAAGTTTCTAACTCATCTCGAAAATATTGTATAACATCATTTTTTGAGGTGCGAATTTCTTTAGTTATTTCCATTTTTGAACGATTTTTAATTGATATTGCAAATGTATCAATTAAAATCCAATGGAATGCCATGAAAAGAAACTGAGTTATCAACCAGTGCTTTTCAAATTCGCATGAGCTAAAATAGTTGGCATATTGTTAAAGGCAAAATTTATTTCATATTAAATTAAAAGTTTTCAAAAAATAGGGGGTCGCAAAAAGGGTCGCAATTATTCAATATAGAGTAAAGCATTTATTTTACTGGGTTTCCTATGAATTACTAAGACTCTAAAATTGAGTATGCAAAAACACAATCATCAGATTATCAAATATATAAGCAGTTCGCCAGGAACCTCAGAGTTTCGACTCGAATAAACGCTAATCTTTTCTTAATAAATTGATTAGCGTTTTTGTTTTAAATCTAATTTTGAAACTTGCACAGTATTCGCACGGCGTTTAATGTTCTACACTTGTATAAGCTCAATCAGAGAGTTACATTTTTGGGGACTAGAGGCAAAAAAGGGGGGTACACCCCATAAATGGATTCTGCACACACCCCAATCTGATGCGTCGCATTTTTTTATTTTTCTATTTCTTTAAGTTTATCTTCAATGAGTTTCTTTGTTGCATAATAATAGTGTCCGCTAAGCGTTTTTTTTACGTGCTGCTTCCTTCCTTTATCAAATAACTCTTTTAAACCTATCAAGAAAACCTTTATATCAGATAAATAATACGGCTCTCTATTAAATGCTCTCTCCATGAATATATAAACTTGATGCTTAGAATCATTGTTTGATTTAATGTATGCTGAATAAAAAATATGAGGACTGAATTCTTCCAGTATTTTTATGCTATATTCAGAATAAAATTTTTGACAAAATGAAGAGATATCAGTTCTACATTCTTCTTCTAATTGTTTCGTCTCATCTTTTTTTGAACTCAACTCAAGCTTTCTATTCTCGTCTAGAATAAATTGGAAAAGATTTTCTTTCTGCTCCCTATAGATATCATCCTCTTTAATGTTTTTAAAATTACTAGGATGGTATTTTATAGATAAATCTACTGATTTTATTTTAGCTTTCTTAATTCCTACTTTCAATTTCTGAACCAAAGTATCTGGAGAATAACTGAAAATATTATTAAATCGAAGAGCATAATAAAAGACTGTTGCATATTCACTTAGATTCTGATATCCCCCTCTGTTCGCATAATCTAACATCCTTGATGTTAACGACTTGTATTCTATATTTTCTAGTTTGTAAACTTTATCCCAAGATAACAAATTCAAGATTCCATATTGAAGTAAAGTTAATCCTTCTTCATTAATACGAAATATATTTATAATCTCATTTCTTAATTTGAGAATATCAAAAGCTTCTCCTCCTGTTACAAAGGAATAAATTGAATCGAAGTATTTATAATTATTACTAAATGAGTAATATTTATCATGGATTAACCTCAAGTATGTTGGTTCTTCTGTTTCTTCTACTTTTTTTCCCATATTATATAATTCCCTTGCCATCATCATAGTATAAGAATCTAGATTATCTAATTCTTTTTTCTCTGAGAAGGAAATTTATCCTGTACGATATTCCTCTGATATTATCAATATGAATTTTAAAGTCTCTTTTAAAATTTCATCCTTACTATTCCTAAAAAGTTTTTCTTCTCTATTACACAAGGATTCTATCTCAGAATAGATATTTAGAAACTGATTTAATCCATATTTAAGAGTTCTGAGATTTTTAGTCGTTTTATTGAAAATATCCAAAATAAGTTCTTTTTGGTAAGAAAGGAATTCTGTATATGCTGTGTTTCTTGCAAAAATGCTTTTTATAATATTATCAAAAATATCTTCATAGTCGGGAGTATATTCAATTGTGTTGCCAATTACTTTTTCTTTGCTATCATCAAAATTATCTATTTTACTTTCGTTTGCTATCAAAATTATTTTCGTCCCATG
>NZ_JAIXHZ010000071.1:0-4637 GCF_043392705.1 Dysgonomonas sp. Shenzhen-Wh21 | reverse complement strand
ATTGCAACATTGTCTGACAGTGCTAGAATTATTGTCAAGAAATAGATAATTTATTAAATAAATTATCTATTTCTTGACAATAATTCTAGCACTGTCAGACAATGTTGCAATACCGTCTACTACAACTCGGTCGTTAGGCGCAAGTCCGTTTGTAACAACGTATCTTTTGCCATCAGGCGTAGCAGCAACATCTATAAGAGTTTGAACAGCTATAGAATCACTAACAACTTTATAGATGAGCAATTTATTTTGTTTGGTCAATGTAGCTGCCTGCGGTACAACAAGAGCCTTTTCAATGTGCTTAGGAATCAAAAGATTTCCGCTGAAACCACTACGCAAAAGACCTTCAGAATTAGTAAATTCAGCTCTTAAGTTTACAGAGCCGGTAGTTACATTCACCTGACCTGATATCGTTTTAATAACTCCTTTTTCCGGATACATTGTTCCATCAGCCATTCTCAGCGATACCTTAGGCAAATTCTTTATCTTTTCAGCCTGATTTTTTCCCGGCAAGTTAGCTAACAAGGAAACAAGATCTTTTTCATTCAATGAGAAATAAGCAAACACACTTCCTATGCTCGAAACTGTAGTTAAAACATTTGAGTTATTAACCAAGCTTCCTTGACGAAAGGCGATGGTTCCAACAACTCCATCAACAGGGCTTGTCACATTTGTCCAGCCTAATGTTGCATTAGCATTTGCCAAAGTAGCCTCAGCCTGGTTCTTTGTTGCCAGAGCCACATTGTATGCATTTTGATAAGTTGCCAACTGTGTTGTACTAACAATGCCTTTGTCTGCCAATGGTTTAATTCTGTCTACATTCAGTTTCGCTGTTTGTAACTGAGCTTCGGCACTGGCAACTGCAGCCTTCGCTGTTGTTACAGCCTGGATAGCTGAAGGCGAGTTAATCTTAAACAATGCTTGCCCTTTTCTTACTACAGACCCCTCGTCTATATAAATAGCATCAATAAATCCATCTATACGCGGTCTGATCTCAATATCTTCCTGGCCTTTGATAGTAACCGGATATACAGACTCCAGCTCTACACTTTCTTCACTTAGCACGGCTGTTTTATATTCTTGCGGTGCCGTATTAGTCTGCGCAAAAGGATTGGCTCCTCCACCACAAGATGATGTTATAACCATTAGAGCCATTGCTCCAAAAACAATCTGTCTTAAATTCATACCTAATCAATATTTAATTACCTGTTGTTACTTTATTAAATCGTTCTATTTCTTGTAAAAGAATCTGTAATTGAGTTTTCAGTGCTTCACAATCAATATTCTCAAATAATAAGCTTTGCCCTTCCCTTACTTTAGCAATAGCTCTTTCGAAGAGTTCCGAGCCTGATTTGGTCACTTCCACAATTCGGGCTCTGGTATCTGTTGCACTTTCCCTCCTACTTATAAGGCCTTTCTTTTGAAGATTTCTTAATATAGTAGAAGTAGTCATAGGATCAATGCCTGTCTCTTGCGACAGAATAATTTGTGTAGCTTCAGTATTTTCTCTCGACATATGATAGATCGCTCCAAGCAACTCCAATTGTGACCCTGTTAGACCAAATTCACCTAACAGGCGGAGCTTCCCTCTCTGCCAATATTTAGAAACTTTCCAAATTAAATAACCTATATCATCATTGGAATCTTCTAACTTATTACAATTTCCCACCATTCAATAGTTTTTATATTTCGGGACAAAAGTAATAAGCACACTTATTATAAGCGCACAATGCAACCAAATTAATTTACAATATTAACGTTTTTTAAAAAATAAATAACATTCATTTACAAAAAAAATGCCTTTTCGCTATTATAATTTACGAAAAGGCGCTCCCAGTAAGAGAATACAAAATTTACTATTTTACATTTTCCTTGATATATACATCAAAAATATCACTTCCGGAAGATTCTTCAAATATTGTGAGATCAAAATATTTGACAATGCCAATAAAGTGATTTACTATTTCTGATAATATAAGTTCATATTCGGCCCATACGGTGGTATTAGTAAAGGTGTATAGTTCTATTGGTAACCCTTGAGGTCCGGGAGGCAATTGTCTTACCAGCAAAGTGAGGTTTTTATCAATCCTAGGATGGTTGCGTAAATAATATATCCCATACTGAAGAAACAAGTCACTATTTGTTATCCGATACATATTCGATAATAAGCCCTCCCGTTTAGGCATCTTCAAAAATTCCTTTTGTTTAGCTGTGATATACTCTTTTAGCCCATCAATCTCTTTATACTTCTCCAGCTCATCATCGGTTAGAAATCGTATTGTATTATGTTTTATGTTCAGTGCTCTACGAAAACGTCTTCCTCCCGAATCCTGCATTCCTCTCCAGTTTTGGAACGAGTCGGAAATCAAGGCATAAGTAGGTACGGTTGTTATTGTTTTATCAAAATTTCTGATTTTAACGGTTGTAAGATTTATCTCTTCTACATTGCCATCTGCACCATATTTGTTCATCGTAATCCAATCACCGATTTGAACCATATTATTCGTTGTAACTTGAATACTCCCGGCAAATCCCTTTATTGAATCTTGGAATAATAACATCAGAATAGCAGAAGCCGCTCCCATCGCAGCAAAAAATGTGGTAGCCGACTTGCCTGTGAGGATAGAGTAGATAACAACGGCTCCAAAAATAAACAATACGATTTGAACAACCTGAAAATAACTTTTCATAGGTTTGTTCTGGAAAGCAGGCTTTTCTTGCAAAACACCACCAAATGACCGAACAATTGACATTATAATCCAGATAACCATGAATACCATATATACATCCGTAGCTTTAAGCATCGGAGTAATCATTGTATGGAAATCATAAAATATCACGGGAATCGTCCCCCTCACAAAAGAATAGGGGCCTATCAACGCAAGATAATGCGGCAACCTGTTTTCTATTGTATAATTAATAAAAGATAGTTTTGTTATATTAACCGCTCTATGAAAAACAAAAAGCAATATCCTCCTTAATAAGTATTGCAAGCACAATACTATTATTACAACTAATGCAAATAACACAATCAGTTTGGTATATATTATCCCTTGTTCGGGAACGCCCAATCCTATCAAAAAATCTTGTATCCATAGAGCAATAGTTTTGGTTATCGAACCTGCTTCAGTCTGTATCTCCTTTGAATCCATTTCTATCATTTTATTACCTTATTTGTATTAAAATCCAATCTTCATACTTCAAAACACATAAATATATGAAATAATTCGACTTCTTCTAAAACTATTATCTCCTAAATTTTATAAAATTGCATGTTCACAACAAATATAAAAAGCCTAAATCTAACAAAAGTATATAGTATAAAAACTAAACAAACCTTAACCTTTTTTAAGGTCGAACAAGAGATAGGCAAAGAAACAAAATTCATTAAATTATCGTTAAGATTGTATTATCCTTTCTCCGCTCGATCTATAATCAGACGATCTTCTACAAATCTTTTCCGTAAGAATAAAGCAAAGACACAGATAAGATTACACAACAAATGTGAATAGAATATATCGTATCACTATTCTTATTAATCTATAAATAAACTATCTTTGCGCCTGAAAATTACTAATCGAAAAACAATATACTTATGAAACCAACCTTGTACGTACTTGCTGCCGGCATGGGAAGCCGTTATGGCGGATTGAAACAACTTGACGGTCTTGGTCCCAATGGCGAAACCATTATGGACTATTCGATCTACGATGCTCTTAGAGCTGGATTTGGAAAGATAGTTTTTGTTATCAGAAAATCATTTGATAAAGAATTTCGTGAAAAGATTATATCCAAATACGAAAAGCATATACCGGTAGAAGTAGTATATCAGGAATTAGACAACCTACCTGAGGGTTTTACACTACATCCCGACAGACAAAAGCCTTGGGGTACAAATCATGCTGTGATGATGGCTAAGGAGGTTATACACGAACCTTTTGCTGTAATCAACGCTGATGACTTCTATGGACGCGAAAGCTATGAAATACTAGCAAAACAATTAATAGCAATGAACGGAACTGAAAACCATTATTGCATGGTTGGATACCGATTAAGCAATACCTTGTCGGAAAGTGGTGCTGTAGCTAGAGGTGTTTGCGAAACAGATAACAATCATTTTCTGTCGAGCATCGTAGAACGTACCCACATCGAGCGCAAAGACGGTGTTATTCAGTACAAAGATGCAGAAAACTATTGGTTCGAATTACCTGAAAATGCTCCCGTTTCGATGAATATGTGGGGCTTCACTCCCGACTATTTCGAACATTCTGACAAGTACTTTGTTAAGTTCTTAGAAGCAAATGAAGGAAACCACAAAGCAGAGTACTTTATCCCGCTGTTAGTAGATCATTTGATTTTGAACAAAACAGCAGACGTTAAGGTATTGGATACTCCATCCAAGTGGTTTGGTGTGACATATGCTGAAGATAGAGATGGAGTAGTAGAAAAGCTTCAAAAGTTAGTAGTAAAAGGTGAATATCCGACTCCTTTATGGAAATAAACCTAAAAGGTTATTTTATACTATTTTGAAATCTTTTATCACTATTTTTTGTTACTTTTGCATAGTAATCTATAGGTGACAACACGAATTAACGAGATTTGTACACCTTGGATAGCAAAAGTAACAAAAAATAGTG
>NZ_JAIXHZ010000070.1:0-4175 GCF_043392705.1 Dysgonomonas sp. Shenzhen-Wh21 | reverse complement strand
ATGGGACGTCAACATAATATCAAAGTAGGAGAGCGCACAGCAGAAAATATTAAAATAGCAGTTGGTGCTGCTTTGACAGAATTACCTGACGAGGATGTGCCCGAAGACTTTGATATTATGTTGACGTCCCATATACTCCTGAATATCTTCTGTAAGGTCATCTCCTGCAATCTTTATTGATTTATTTGACACAATACCTCCAAGAGAAATTACAGCGATTTCTGTTGTACCACCGCCTATATCAACGATCATGTTTCCTTCCGGCGCTTCTACATCAAGGCCAATACCAAGTGCCGCAGCCATCGGCTCATATATCATATAAACATCGCGACCTCCGGCATGTTCTGCAGAGTCTCTGATCGCACGGGTTTCAACCTCAGTACTTCCGGATGGGATACAAATAACAATTCTTAATGAGGGTGCAAATAAACGTCCTTTGTTATTGAACATCTTTATTAGTCCGCGAATCATTTGTTCCGCAGCCGTAAAGTCTGCAATCACACCATCTTTCAACGGTCTGATTGTTCTTATGTCCTCATGGGTTTTCCCATGCATCTGTCGGGCTTGTTCTCCAACAGCTATGACTTTCCCTGTTTTACGTTCCAAAGCCACTACTGATGGCTGATCGACAACTATTTTGTCGTTATGTATGATGATAGTATTGGCAGTGCCAAGGTCCATCGCAATTTCCTGAGTAAAAGAGAATAATCCCATATTGATGTTATATTTGCTTATTTACAATTACATTTAATGTTTAAAATGACGCACTCCCGTCATAACCATAGATATATTGTGTTCGTTACAATATTCTACTGATAGGTTGTCTTTTATAGATCCTCCCGGTTGAACCACAGCTGTGATACCTGCATTTCCTGCGATCTCGACACAGTCGGGAAAAGGAAAAAAGGCATCAGAAGCCATTACAGCACCATCAAGCTTAAAGCCAAAAGCATCGGCCTTTTCTATAGCTTGCTTGAGAGCGTCAACACGAGATGTTTGTCCTGTACCACCTGCACAAAGTTGCTTATTTTTAACCAGAATAATAGCATTCGACTTCGTATGTTTTACAAGCTTATTCGCAAATAGCAAATCTTCAGCTTCGGTTCCTTGTAAAGGTCTGTTTGTAACAAGTTTCAAATCTGAAGCAGCTTGTATACTTAGGTCTTTATCCTGAACCAAAACACCATTCAGTAATGAACGGAATTGTTTAGTTCCCTCTAAAGACTGTTTTTGCACCAGAATAATACGATTCTTCTTTTGTTCTAGTATTTCTAAAGCCTCTTTATCATATTCGGGAGCAATTACAATCTCAAAGAAAATAGTATTTATTTCTTCAGCTGCTACCTTATCTATTTTTCTATTACTTATAATAATTCCACCGAAAGCGGAAACAGGATCTCCAGCCAATGCATCTTTCCATGCTTCAACTACTGTTTCTCTCGAAGCTATACCACAAGCATTATTATGTTTCAATATAGCTACAGTAGTTTCGTCAAACTCACTGATCAAACTTATTGCAGCTTCGATATCTAACAAGTTATTGTAAGATATTTCACGTCCGTGTAATTGGTCGAACATGGCATTGAAATCTCCGCAAAAAGTCCCTTTCTGATGCGGATTTTCTCCATATCTGAGATGCATTGCATCATCTTCTGCGTAGCGAAATGCCGATCCTTCATAATTATCCATATAATTAAAGATCGCTGTATCGTATGACGATGATACGGAGAATGCTTCTTTTGCAAAGAATTTACGATCTGCAATATCTGATTTTCCGCCTTTTTCTTCCAAAAGATTCATTAAAGGTGCGTATTGATTCTTTGAAGCTACAATTACTACATCTTTAAAGTTTTTTGCAGCGGCGCGAATCAATGATACACCGCCAATATCTATTTTTTCAACTATATCTTGTTCTCCTGCTCCTGAGGCAACAGTTTCTTCAAAAGGATATAAATCTACAATAACGAGGTCAATCTCTTGTATATCGTACGCTTTTATTTGCTTCATATCTTCCGATAGTTCTCTACGACAGAGTATACCTCCGAATATTTTAGGGTGTAATGTTTTAACTCGCCCACCCAAAATAGAGGGGTATCCTGTTACATCTTCCACAGCATCACAAGCGAAGCCTAGCGACTCTATAAAATTTCTGGTTCCACCTGTCGACACAAAGCGAACTCCCAAACTATCTAACTTTCTCAAAATTTCATCTAAGCCATCTTTATGATAAACTGAGACTAATGCGGTTTTAATTTTTTTCTCTAAAGACATGGTGTGTTAATATCCTTTTTTAGGGATACAAAGTTAAAAAAACTATTAGTATTACTTACCCTTTTTAGTATAATTTTTGAAGAATACATTTTGTTACATAAATCAACAAAAATTCAATATTGCGTTCACATTTTTCATATATTTACAAACAAATCTTAATTTACATACTTAGCTTGTTAATCATGAAATTTATCGCAATTGTAATCTTATATATAATACCTCTTTTTGCTGTATCTCAAGATTTCAGAAGTGAATATATAAAGTATAAAAGTTATAACCAAATCAAAGGTGACAAATTGATAAGAACAGATTCTGTTATATTACAGATTAATGAACGAATGGGCGATCATGATGCCGAGATACTTATCAACTATAGTAAAGGCGATAAAGTTTCTGTGGGAGATGCCTGGATAGAAGATATGCAGGGCAATATTGTAAGGAAATTAAAGAATAAAGAAATAACAGACAGAAGCTCTATTTCAAATATCTCCTTATACGAAGATGATTTTGTTAAATCTTTTGAACTGAAACACAATCAATATCCTTACAGAATTATCTATTCGTTCAGAGTAATTTATTCTAAATTTCTTAGTCTTGCCTCTCTCAATTATACAAATTCACGGACACCTATAATCTCAGGAGAACTTGTTGCTGAAGCACCAATAGATCTGCGTATTACATTTAAACAAAGAAACACAGAACCTCCGGCTATAGATACTATAAACAATAATATCAGATATGTTTGGAAATATAATTATAGACCTCTTAAAACAAAAGAACTAAACGCTTCACCAAACAATACCGAAGCTCCCATAATACACGCTGCTCCTATTAATTTCAAATATGGAGTAGAGGGCAACAATGAGAATTGGAAATCTTTTGGAAACTGGATATACAGATTAAATAGAGGCAGAGATATCCTACCCACACCAGAGCAAGCAAAGATAAACTCGTTACTCTCAGGCGTAACAGATGATAAAGAAAAGGCAAAGATCTTATATCAATATCTACAGGATTATACTCGCTACATAAACGTTAGCATCAATATAGGAGGAATGCAAACATATCCGGCGAGCTATGTTTCTACCAACAAATATGGAGATTGCAAAGCTCTGACCAACTACATGCAGGCAATGCTCAAATATGCCGGAATAAAATCATATTACACATTAATATTTACAGGAGGACAAATAGTTGATGTAGATACGACTTTCCCCTCTCAGGCATTCAATCATGCTATTCTTACAATTCCTTTCGAAAAAGATACGGTTTACCTTGAGTGTACTTCAAAAAATACGCCATTCGGATACATGGGGACATTTACTCAAGCTCGCAAAGCTTTACTTATTGACGAGAATAACAGCCATTTTGTAAACATTCCTCCTTTAAACCCAAACGATATATTATGCAGCCGTTCGATTCTTGTTGATCTCAAAACATCTGACGTAAAACTTGCATCAACAGCTAGAGGCGACAATTATGAAAGTTTAATATATCTGGCTTCCGATATTAATAAAAATACGATTGATAAATATATACGAAATACTATTTTGACAGGTTCATACGATCTTATTGATTTCAATTTAGAGAAAGCTGCTTCTGACAATCCTTCTATAAAGCTGAATGCTGAGTGTCAGTTTCATAATTTATTGAAAAAATATGGGAACAACTTAATTATTGAACCTTTTGCAATAGAAATACCCTCCTATGAGGCTCCTGGTCTACGAAAAAGTGACCTCCAACTAGACTACCCAAGTTTTTATAAAGATACTATTTGCTATTCCTTACCTGATGACAAAAAAGTAAAATTGCCGGAAGATATAAATATGGAATCTGATTATGGAAAATACTCTATAAGTTATAGGCAAAAAAACAATGAAGTTTATATATATAAATCGATACTG
>NZ_JAIXHZ010000069.1:0-23429 GCF_043392705.1 Dysgonomonas sp. Shenzhen-Wh21 | reverse complement strand
ATCCTGAAGATTCAGCTCATTTTGTATAGCGCAAGGTAAAGCAATGTCCACTTTTTCATCGAGCAGCATGCGCTCTTTGCTCCGGGTAAGGCTGTGAATGCAGGCGGCGTTGCTACATCTGGTTTAGAAATGAGTCAGAATGCAATGCATATACAATGGGGTGCCGAAGAAGTTGACCAACGTTTGCATGGTATTATGAAAAATATACATGGACAATGTCTCAAATTTGGAAAAGACAAAGGTGAATATATTAATTATGTGAAAGGAGCCAACGTTGCCGGATTTATGAAAGTAGCCCGGGCAATGATAGCGCAAGGAGTTATATAATAACTGATTTTGTAAACCAATCGTTTGAAGAGCCTTTTAAATTCATGTAATTTAAGAGGCTTTTTAATTTGTAGTTGGAAACTGTATTATCCTGAAAGGTTTTTGATATCGTTCGGAATTAAACTGCCGAAATTTATCTGTCTAACTTGTTACTGTAAGCCCGAACTGCATAAAAAATATATTCTTAATTACTTCCTTAATTATTGAATTTTTACTTACTTTGCAGTTCAAAGTGAGACGTTTATACTAAATTTCGTATATGGTAAAGAAACTGTTGAAATGGGCTAAAAGAATTGTAATATTTCTTTTTCTGTTCAGTATATTTCAAGTCGTTTTATTCAAATTTGTTCCTGTATACTATACTCCATTGATGGTATGGAACAATATGGGGCAATTGTTCTCGGGAGAAGCTGTCGTTTGCCATCACAAATGGGTTTCGATAGATAAGATTTCAGGTTACCTGCCGCTTGCTGTAGTAGCTTCCGAAGATAACTTATTCCTCGACCACTCAGGATTCGATTTCGATCAGATAGAAAAGGCTTTGAATGAGGCTGAAAAAGGAAAACGACAGAGGGGTGCAAGTACAATCAGTCAGCAAACAGCAAAGAATGTTTTCCTTTGGTCGGGTCATTCATATATTCGCAAAGGACTGGAAGTATATTACACATTCCTTATAGAACATATCTGGGGTAAAGAGCGTATTATGGAGGTCTATCTCAATTCTATCGAGATGGGTAAAAATATATATGGTGCTGAGGCTGTCGCTCAGGTGAATTTCAGGAAATCGGCAAAAGCTCTTACAGCAGGAGAATCTGCGCTGATAGCGGCAACGCTTCCTAATCCTATCCGATTTAATTCGGCAAAACCATCTGCTTATATACAGAGGCGTCAGGCAAAAATATTAGATTTGATGTGGAAAGTAAAGCCTGTAGAATTTGACAAAGAGGAGAAGAAAGAAGTAAAGAAAAGCGTCAAGAAAAATAAGAAGTAGAGAACCTGCCCTATGAAACTAAACGGAGCTATACAAACAGAAGAGAAGAAATTTTTTTGTGTTCGGATTAATACCTCTATACTTCTTGCATGTATATATAAAGAGGCTAGAAAAGTTCATTGACTATACGCCTACAAAATATTGATGAGAAATTAATTGTATATCAACAGCAATGAGCTGATTAATATAAAAAAAGAGAAAGATCAAATCTTTCTCTTTTTTGTTCTTTAAGCTCAATCTCTTATTTCTTTACAGAGAATTTATAGATTGTTTCGCTTGTATATTTTTCACCGGGACGTAGAGTTGCCGAAGGCCAGTCTTTTTTGTTCGGTGTATCAGGATATTTTTGAGTTTCTAGACAAACAGCAGCACGGTATTGATTTGCTTTGCCTTTTTTACCTTTGTCTTTACCATCCATAAAGTTGCCCGCATAGAATTGCAGTCCCGGTTCGGTAGTATATGTTTCCAATACTATTCCTGTTTTAGGCGATTCTAGTGTAGCTGCTACTTTATTGATGTCTCCACCTGTATTTAATACCCAGTTGTGGTCATACCCTTTTCCGTTTTTCAACTGAACAAAGTCATAATTGTCTATTCTTGCACCAATAGCAGTTGGTGTGCGGAAATCCATATCTGTTCCTTCTACAGGAAGTATTTCGCCTGTAGTCATAAATGTAGAGTCTACCGGAGTGTATTTGTCAGCATTCAGCATGAGTAACCAATCCGTATTTTTTGAGTCCGGATCTCCATCCATATTGAAGTATGTATGGTTTGTCAGATTTACCACTGTTGGTTTATCTGTTTCAGCTTCGTACTTGATGTCAATAGCGTTGTCATCTTTCAATGTATAAGTGATTTTGGTTTTTAAGTTTCCCGGAAAACCTTCCTCACCATCTTTCGAAAGATAAGTCAGTTCGATTGTTTTATCATCTATTTGATTGGCATCGAATACTACAGTATGAAAACCTTTGTCGCCGCCGTGTAGCGTGTGACCAAAGTTGTTTTTAGGCAAGTCATATTTTACACCGTCAAGTTCGAAAGTTCCGTTTCCGATTCTGTTTCCGTAGCGACCTATTGCTGCTCCGTAATTATTTCCGGGTACATTAATATAATCTTGTATAGAGTCGAACCCGATTACGACATCTTTCTTATTGCCATCTTTATCCGGTACAAGTACAGAAACAATGCGTCCACCGTAATTGGTAACGCATACTTCCATTCCATTTGTGTTTTTTAAGACAAACAGGCCTACTTTTTTACCATTTACTTCTGTTTCAAAATTCTCTTTGTCGAGTCCCGACTCAGTCAATTTGCTTACGGGAGCTTTTTCTGTACAACTAACAGCCAACAGTAATACTGTTAATACAGCTAAACACGTTTTCTTCATAACTTAGATTTAATTATTATTTAAGAGGATTTGCTTTTACTCCTTCGTTGGTGATAACCACAGGTTTTATGTATCCGTTCTCGTCAAACTGCATTTCATCGATACAGGTAACTCTGTGGTTTCCGTCTGTCTCCGTAAGAGGGCGACGATGATATACGATATACCATTTGTCCGATTTCGGTTCATGTATCACAGAGTGGTGTCCTGCTCCTGTAGCTACTTTTGGATCTTGCTGCAGAATCTTACCTATACGTTTGAATGGGCCGAACGGACTGTCTGCGATGGCGTAAGCTACGCTATAGTCAGGGCCTGTCCATCCGCCTTCCGACCACATAAAGTAGTATTTATTGTTATGTATAAACATAAATGGGCCTTCAACATAGTTTTCAGGTGTTACTTCTTTATAGATTGTTCCATCTTCGAATGGAACTAGGCCTGTGAAGTCATCATTCAATTTGGCTACATTACAATGTTTCCAGCCACCATAATAGATATAGTAGCTACCATCTTTATCCTTAAACACAAACTGATCGATAGGTTGAGCTCCATTATAGAACTTGTCGATCAGAGGTTTGCCAAGGTAGTCTTTGAATGGCCCTTCCGGTTTGTCGGCAACGGCTACACCAATACCGCCGTACTCGTTATCACTTTGTATATCATTTCCTCCAAAGAAAAGAAAATACTTGTTGTCTTTTTTGAGAATTGCCGGAGCCCACATGGCTCGTTTAACCCATTTGACAGATGCAGTGTCGATTATCCGTTCGTGTTTAGTCCAGTTTACGAGGTCTGGCGATGAAAAGGCATCCATAAAGACTTGCTCGTCATATGGTGCAGAATAAGTCGGGTATACCCAATATTTGTCGTCAAAGATTATGCCTTCAGGGTCGGCATACCATCCTTCGACGATTGGGTTTCCTGCGGTGACTTTTTGTTCAGGGTTGGCTTGCTTGGGCGTACAAGCCTGCATGATAGAGAGACATGCAAAAATAAGTAAATAATTGTTTTTCATTTAATAATACATTTTTTATTACCGAACCATAAAAATAGGACTTTTTTGATTAGATAGATTCAGTTTTTATAATATTTTGATTTTTCTAGCTAAAAAGTTATCTTTGTTGGGATCAAGATAAGCAAAATTTATCACACGAAAAATCACGGTGTCCAACCTCTAAAATCCAGACGAAATCATGGCTTCTTTATATACTTTTGATGAGATATTGAGTATAGTAAATACAGAGATAAAAAAGATAGAATACAGTTCTGCACCTAAGTCTCTTTTCGAGCCAATATCTTATATCCTGTCACTTGGAGGGAAACGTGTTCGTCCGGCATTATCCCTTATGTCTTACAACCTGTATAAAGAAGATGTGGAGCGTGTGATCCCAATTGCTCTGGGTATAGAGATATTTCATAATTTCACATTGCTTCACGATGATTTGATGGATAGAGCCGATATGCGCAGAGGAAATCCAACGGTGCACATCAAATGGAATGACAATACTGCTGTATTATCGGGCGATGCCATGTTGATAGAGGCATATAAAGAGATAGCAAAGATAGATTCCCAATATTTAAAGCCTGTTTTAGATTTGTTTTCTACTACTGCAACCGAAATATGTTGCGGGCAGCAATACGATATGGAGTTTGAGCAACGTATGGATGTAACTATCGCTGAATATTTGGAGATGATACGTTTGAAGACTGCCGTGCTCTTGGCTTGCTCGCTAAAGGAAGGTGCTATCGTTGCCGGAGCCTCGGCTGAGGATGCTGAAAATCTATATAATTATGGCATTCATGTAGGACTCGGGTTTCAGCTTATGGACGACCTGCTTGATGTTTACGGAGATAGCTCCAACTTTGGAAAGAAAATAGGAGGAGATATTCTTTGCAATAAGAAAACCTTCTTGTTTATCAATGCTCTATTGAGCGAAGAAGTGAAAGATGATCTGATTAGCTGGGTTAATAAAGAGAATTATGATGCAGCGGAGAAAATAAAAGCTGTGACAGCCATATATAATAAACTGAATTTGAAACAGAAGTCAGAAGATCTAATAAATGATTACTATAAGCAGGCGGTGACATGTCTGGACAAAGTAAGTATAGATGCCTCACGGAAAAAAGAGCTTTATAAATTAGCAGAAAGCCTCATGACAAGAATTTCATAACACGAAACATTATAACTATGCCTTACAGACGCTTACCCAATACTGATAATGCTCGGATAAGGGCTTTGAAAACGGCAATAGAAAAGAGCAATACATTTTTTAGTCAGAATGTAATTACTCTGGATATTTATAAACTACAACATTTACTACGCAACTTTGAAACAGCTCAGGTGAGATATCGAGATAGCCTCGAAGTACAGGCTACCGCTAATCGTAAATTTCAGCGATTAGTAAAAAACGCAAGATTGTATATATCACATTTTATACAAGTTTTCAACTTCAGTGTTATCCGCAATGAGATAAAAAAAGAAGTGAAACAACTATACGGGATTGATCCGAGCGATTTTACTGTGCCCGATCTTACCAGCAACGATTCGTTACTCTTTTGGGGTGAAAATATAATAAAAGGAGAGCAGACACGTATCTCACAAGGAGGAACGCCGATCTACAATCCTACAATTGCCCGGGTGAACGTCGCATTTTCGCTGTTTAAAGATGCATATTTTGCACAAAAAACATATCAAAATACGACTTCCCGCCAGCTGGAAAGTTTAAGTCAGCAACGCGAAGATATAGACGCTACTTTGACTTTGGTGTGGAACCAGATAGAGAAAGCCTTTGCCGGTTTGCGGCCAAAAGAACGCTTGGAGAGGTGTAAGGAGTACGGAGTTGTATATTATTTGAGAAAAGAAGAAAAAGAAAAATTTGAGAACCAGACAGATCGAAATGAGAATTATTGATACGCACTCACATATTTATTCTGAAGAATTTGACAACGATATAGACGATGTTATTAAACGGGCAAAACAAGCAGGAGTAGAGAAAATACTGCTACCTAACATCGATGCTTCTTCTATAAATCGCTTGCACAATATATCTGATCGATATACAGGCTACTGTATACCAATGATGGGGTTGCATCCTACCAGTGTAGGTGAAAACTGGAAAGAGGAATTAGATATTATCCGAAAAGAGCTTTCTAAACGCACATATATTGCAATTGGAGAAATAGGGATTGATCTTTATTGGGATAAAACTTTTGAGGAGCAGCAGAGGCTAGTTTTTGAAGAACAACTGCGTTGGAGTATCGAATATGATTTGCCTGTAGCAATACATTCAAGGGATGCAATAGCCGAATGTATATCCTGCATTAAGAATGTAGGCGAACAGCACCTAAGAGGAGTATTTCATAGTTTTGGAGGAACGCTAGAAGAGCTTGACGGGATTCTTTCGTTGAAGAATTTTATGTTGGGTATCAACGGTGTTGTCACGTTTAAGAATTCTACATTGCCAACAGTTCTTAAAGAAACGGATTTGTCTTCTATAATCATCGAAACAGATTCACCTTATTTGGCTCCCGTTCCTTACAGAGGAAAAAGGAATGAGTCTTCTTATACATTGAATGTCGTAAATAAGCTAGCCGAAATATATGGCTTGCCAGCCGAAGAGGTTGGACAAATAACAACAGAAAATGCTGAAAAGCTTTTTGCTTTTAAATAACAGATTCTTAATATAAGTCAACCTTTTGGTGTAAAATAAAACAGCCCTACCGAGAAATTAATCTTTGTAGGGCTGTAAGTTTAATATCGTTGTTATTACATTTCCAAATCTATATCAAACAATTCGTGCCAAGGCAAACCCTGTTTGTTTAGTTGCTCCATAAACGGATCGGGATTAAATTCTTCAACATTGAATACACCCGGTTTGCGCCACAGGCCTTTCATAAACATGATACCGCCTATGGTAGCCGGAACTCCTGTTGTATAGCTTACTCCTTGTGTGCCTGTTTCTTTGTAAGCATCTTCGTGCGAACAGTTGTTGTACACATAGTAGGTGCGTTCTTTTCCATCTTTGATTCCTTTTATGCGGCATCCGATAGAAGTTTGACCTTTATAATTTTCTCCAAGTTCGCCCGGATCAGGCAACACGGCTTTCAGGAATTGGATTGGGACAATCTCAACACCATTGTAAATAATAGGGTCGATACGTGACATACCGATATTTTGAATTACACGAAGGTGAGTAAGATACTCTTGTCCGAATGTCATCCAAAAGCGAGCTCTTTTGAGGGTCGGGTAATTCTTTACCAGAGATTCCAGTTCCTCATGATAGATAACATACGATTCTTTTGGCCCAATTTCAGGATAATTCAACGGCTTGTGTATTTCGTGTGGTTCGGTTTCTACCCATTCTCCGTTTTCCCAGTATTTGCCTTTTTGGGTTACTTCGCGAATATTGATTTCCGGATTGAAGTTTGTCGCAAAAGCTTTTCCATGATCTCCGGCATTACAGTCTACAATGTCAAGATAATGTATCTCATCGAAATGATGTTTAGCTGCATAAGCAGTAAATACACTTGTTACACCGGGATCAAAACCACAACCTAATATTGCAGTAAGTCCGGCTTCTTTAAATTTATCCTGATATGCCCATTGCCATTTATATTCGAATTTAGCTTCCTCCTTCGGCTCATAATTAGCAGTATCAAGGTAGTTTACCCCACATGCCAGACATGCGTCCATAATAGTAAGATCCTGATAAGGTAATGCCACATTGATCACAAGTTCAGGCTTAAAGGAATTGAATAGTCTTTTCAGATCTTCCACGTTGTCAGCATCTACCTGTGCTGTTTGTATCTTGTTGCCGCCTATGGCCGCAGCAATAGCATCACATTTCGATTTTGTACGGCTGGCAAGCATTATTTCGGTAAACACATCCATGTTTTGTGCGACCTTATGTGCAACTACGGTTCCGACTCCTCCGGCTCCGATAATTAATACTTTTCCCATGTCTCTATTTTTATTTATTGATAATTATTTTGTACAACCTGTAATTTGTCTATTTCAAAGTTCAAAGATATTCTAAAAATAATCATTAGGATATTTCTTTTCTTGAAAACGATCATATTCTTCTTTATAAATGTCAATATTCCTGTTAAGAATATCTATAAACTCTTTCTTTGTTCTAAAACCATACTGAATATCATAGCCCCTTGGCTCTATTGTCTCAATGCCCTGTATCTATCGCTGGCATTTGTTCAAGACTTTATTATTTATGGTTAAATTAGGTTTAAAAAAAATAAGTTTACTTATAAAATCTGCCAACAAAAATACTATTAAATATTAATATTGCTTATATTTGTCTTCGGCAATTGATAGAGGGGTCTGGTACCATATTGATTTCGCATAGATACCTCAAGCTTTTATTAATTCACACAAAATCCCTGTAGATAAGGAGGTTTTTGAAATATTTATAGGATTATATCATTATAGTTCTTCTTACCTTATTTAGTTAATAAGGCTTTATTTGTTGAAGCAAAAGAAATTAGAAATAAACAATAATAAATACAAAAGCTTATGTCACAATTAGTCGGGCACATATCCCAGGTTATCGGGCCGGTGGTGGATGTATTTTTTGATACAGCCAATCCATCCCTAAACCTGCCGCAGATCAATGATGCCCTTGAAGTTAAAAGACCTGATGGTCGCTCTTTGATTCTCGAAGTAAAGCAACACATAGGCGAAGACACAGTGCGTGCCGTAGCTATGGACAGTACAGACGGATTAAGCCGTGGGCTTGAAGCGATTCCTCTGGGATCGCCTATTCGAATGCCTATCGGTGACCATGTAAAAGGACGTCTGATGAACGTTGTCGGTAACTCTATCGATGGAATGAAGCCTTTGAGCAATCAAGATGGTGCGCCTATCCATAGAGAACCGCCTAAGTTTGAAGAACTGCAAACAACGCGCGAGGTGTTATTCACCGGAATCAAAGTAGTGGATTTATTAGCTCCATACGCAAAAGGAGGTAAGGTGGGTCTGTTTGGCGGAGCCGGTGTGGGTAAGACTGTATTGATTATGGAACTTATCAACAATATTGCAAAAAAACATAATGGATATTCTGTATTTGCCGGAGTAGGAGAGCGTACCCGTGAAGGTAACGACTTGCTAAGGGAAATGATAGAGTCAAATGTTATCCGTTATGGAGAAGAGTTCAAGAAAAGCATGGAAGAAGGCAACTGGGATTTGTCGAAGGTTGACTACGACGAGCTTCAGAAGTCACAGATTTCCCTTGTTTTCGGTCAGATGAACGAACCGCCGGGAGCACGTGCCGATGTAGCCCTTTCGGGGTTGACTATAGCCGAGTCTTTCCGTGACTCGAAAGCTGAAGGTCCTAAAGATATCTTATTCTTTATCGATAATATATTCCGTTTTACTCAGGCAGGATCTGAGGTGTCGGCCTTGTTGGGACGTATGCCGTCTGCCGTAGGGTATCAACCTACATTGGCAACAGAGATGGGTGCCATGCAGGAACGTATTACCTCTACACAAAACGGTTCCATCACTTCGGTGCAAGCCGTGTATGTGCCTGCCGATGACTTAACAGACCCGGCTCCGGCAACAACATTCTCTCACTTGGATGCTACAACAGTACTTGATCGTAAGATTACCGAAATGGGAATTTATCCTGCGGTAGACCCTCTAGGTTCCAGCTCTCGAAGCTTAGACCCTAACGTTGTTGGTCAGGAGCATTACGATACAGCTCAACGAGTGAAACAAATTTTGCAGCGCAACAAAGAACTTCAGGATATTATTGCAATTCTCGGGATGGAAGAGCTTTCGGATACCGACAAACAGACTGTAAACCGTGCGAGACGTATTCAACGATTTTTGTCTCAACCGTTTAATGTTGCAGAACAATTTACAGGCGTTCCGGGGGTAATTGTTGATATTCAGGATACAATCAAGGGCTTCCAAAAAATTCTGGACGGTGAAGTTGATCACCTCCCTGAACAAGCATTCTTGAACGTGGGTACAATAGAAGATGCAATGGCTAAAGGCGAGAAGATTCTTGCGCAAGTTGCAGGATAAAGAATTTACATATGAAAAAATCAGAACTTCAACTAAATATTATTTCACCCGAGGCTAAGCTATTCTCCGGAATGGTTGCTTCGGTTGTAATTCCGGGGATTCAAGGCAGCTTCGGGGTTTATCCCGACCATGCTCCTTTGATCTCGGCCTTGCAAAAGGGGGTTATTACCTATACCGAAAACGGTGTGGAAAAATCTCTCGAAGTAGGCGGTGGCATGGTGGAAGTGAATAATGGGGTTGTGACAATCTGTGTATCTTAAAGGGATGGATGTAAAAGTAAAATTAATTCTTTCTATTACCCTGTTTGGGATTGTTACAGGAGCTCTTATACAGGCTTTGCTCAACTATCAGTTTCCTGAGTTTTATCCCAAATGGTACGAAGGCATTCTGGCTTTCTTTATAATACTGGAGTCATTGGTTGTTTTGTATGCAGACTCATCGAGCCGTAAAGCCACACAAAGGCAAATGCTGAATGTATACATGCTGACTAAAGTAGTTAAAGTATTCGCCTCGCTGATCCTCATCGCAACCTATGCCGTGGTAATAAAAGAAAATATTAAAAGCTTCGTCCTTATTTTTATGATTTTCTATCTTCTTTTTCTCGCCTTCGAGTCATATTTGTTTCTAAGGATAGAAAAACGGTTAAAGAAAAAACAACAATAGTATGAAACACTATTTAAAATACATTTTAACTTCGGTTCTTTTACTTACTGTAATGGGCTTTCAACCTCTGGCAGCAGAAAACGCACAAGAGGCTCAGCCCGAAAAAGAATTGAACGTTAAAGAACTTATTCTCGATCACCTTGCTGATGCATACGAGTGGCATTTAACTTCGTTTGGCGATACACATATTTCCATACCGTTGCCAATCATCGTGAAAGGAGAGACTTCAGGCTGGCATGTTTTTATGTCATCTAAGTTCCATCATGGGCATGAGGCATACGAAGGCTTTTATATTGCGCAAGAAGGTAAATACAGAGGTAAGATTGTAGAAAAAAATGCTTCGGGTGAAGAAATACGTCCTTGGGATATTTCGTTGACCAAGAATGCAACCAGTTTGATAATCAGTTCTACACTTCTTATAATCATAGTCCTTAGCGTATCTAAATGGTACAGAAGACAAGCGAGAACGGGAGAGAAGAAAGCTCCGAAAGGCTTTGTCGGATTTATGGAGATGTTTATAATGAGTGTGCAGGACGATATCATTAAGCCGTGTGTAGGAAAAAATTACAGAAAATTTTCTCCCTATCTGCTTACTGTTTTCTTCTTCATTTTGTTCAACAACCTATTGGGATTGATACCTCTCTTTCCGGGAGGTGCAAACGTGACAGGTAATATCGCAGTCACTTTGGTGCTTGCCGTGTTTACATTCTTCACTGTAAACCTTTTCGGATCGAAAGAATACTGGAAAGAAGTATTTTGGCCAGATGTGCCTACTTGGCTCAAGGTGCCGATACCTATCATGCCTGCAATAGAACTGGTGGGGGTATTTACCAAACCTTTTGCGTTGATGATTCGTCTCTTCGCTAATATCCTTGCAGGGCACTCGATTGTACTCGGTCTTACCTGCTTGATATTCGTTACTGCAAATCTAGGAGCGGTGATCAATAGTTCGATGACTGTTGTATCTGTATTGCTGACCATATTTATCAGTCTGGTAGAAATATTAGTTGCATATATTCAGGCTTACGTATTTACTATGCTGTCGGCCGTATTTATCGGTTTGGCACAGATAGAGCCACATCATCATGCAGAAAAACATTAATATTAAAAGTAAATTAACAATTAAATAATTTTAAACTAAAGAATTATGTTACTATCAACTTTATTACAAGCAGCAGAAGCTGCAACAAGCTTAACAGGTTTTGGTGCTGCACTGGGTGCAGGATTAGCTGTAATCGGAGCAGGTATCGGTATTGGTAAAATCGGTAGTTCTGCTATGGAAGGGATAGCCCGTCAGCCGGATGCAGCAGGAGATATTCGTACATCTATGATTATCGCCGCAGCTCTAGTAGAAGGGGTAGCTTTGTTTGCTGTTGTAGTTTGCGGATTTATTCTATAAATTAGTAAATAGATATGAATTTACTATTACCTGAATCCGGCCTTCTTTTTTGGATGCTCCTATCTTTTATAGTAGTTTTCTTCGTTTTGGCCAAATTTGGTTTCCCTGTGATAACCAAAATGGTGGAAGAGCGCAAAAACTATATACAAGATTCGTTGGACGCAGCCCAAAAAGCCAATGAGCAATTGGCTTCGATAAAAGAAAAAAGTGATGAGATACTTTCATCAGCTAAGGCAGAACAGGTGAAAATCTTGAAAGAGGCGGCTGATACACGCGATCGTATTATAAACGAAGCACGTGAACAAGCCAAGATAGCCGGGGCAAAGGAAATGGAAGAAATAAGAAAGCAGATCCAAATGGAAAAAGATCAGGCTATACGCGACATTCGTCGTCAGGTAGCTGAACTATCTGTGGATGTTGCCGAAAAAGTTCTTCGAGATACCTTGAAAGACCCTAAAGAACAAATGTCAATGATTGATCGCCTAGTGGATGAAGCTATGGTATCTAAATCTTAATCAACTGTTATGAATGAAGGGATGATTTCTAAGCGATATGCTAAAGCTCTGTTGCTATATGCAGTGGATCAGAAAGCGGAGGATGTATTGTTTGCCGAAATGAAAAAGGTAGCATCGTCATTTGTCCGCGAACCCCGTTTGCGTATGGCAATGGATAATCCTACGTTGAATGCCGAAGATAAGCTTACGCTGGTAAAGGCTGCTGTGGGCGCAAAACCGAGTAACGAGTATATTCGTTTTGCCGAGCTGGTAGTCAAAAAAAGACGTGAAATGTATCTTCGAAATATTGCGCTCAGTTACATCGATTTGTATTGTGAAGCCAAGCACATCAATACCGGGAAGCTTGTTACTGCTACCCCTGTGGATGATGCTACAAAACAGAAGATGAAAAGCTTGCTACAGAAGATTAAACCGGGGACGCTTGATTTTGAAACAAGCGTAGATCCGGATATCGAAGGAGGCTTTATTCTGTATATCGACACATACAGGTTGGACGCCAGCGTAAAAAGCCAGTTGAAGCGTATCAAGCAAAAGTTTGTCGCCGAAAACAGTAAGATTGGATAATAGATACTCTACCTATTTGAAAAGAGCTATCCACGTATAGCTTTATAGTAACTTATAATTTGAATAAAATATGTCTGAAAATATAAAAGCAAGCGAAGTCTCCGATGTGCTGAAAATGCAGCTAGAGAATATCAGTAGCCGCGTACAGTTCGAGGAGGTGGGTACAGTTCTCTATGTAGGAGACGGTGTTGTTCGCATATACGGACTTAAAAATGCAGAGGCAAACGAACTTCTTGAGTTCGACAACGGTATTATGGCTGTTGTGATGAACTTGGAAGAAGACAATGTCGGTGCTGTATTGTTAGGCCCGTCAGACCAGATTAAGGAAGGATTTACCGTAAAACGTACAGGCCGTATTGCATCCATCAACGTGGGTGAAGGCATGTTAGGGCGTGTAATCAATCCTCTGGGCGAGCCTTTGGACGGAAAAGGCCCGATTACCGGCGAACTGCTGGAAATGCCACTGGAACGTAAAGCTCCGGGGGTAATATACCGTCAGCCTGTAACCCAGCCTCTACAGACCGGATTGAAATCTGTAGATGCTATGATCCCCATCGGACGGGGGCAACGTGAGCTTATCATCGGTGACCGCCAGACAGGTAAAACTGCAATTGCGATAGACACCATTATCAATCAAAGAAGCAATTATGATGCCGGAGACCCTGTATACTGTATTTATGTAGCCATCGGTCAGAAAGCCTCTACAGTTGCCAATATAGTAGAAACACTAAAAGAAAAAGGTGCACTTGACTATACGGTTGTAGTTTCGGCTACAGCAGCCGAGCCGGCCGCAGTTCAGTACTTTGCTGCGTTTGCAGGTGCAGCTATCGGAGAATATTTCCGCGATACAGGACGTCATGCCCTTGTGGTATATGATGACTTGTCGAAACAGGCGGTTGCATATCGTGAAGTATCCTTGATTCTTCGTCGTCCACCGGGACGTGAAGCCTATCCGGGTGATATCTTCTACTTGCACTCTCGTTTGTTGGAGCGTGCGGCTAAAATTATTAACCAGCAGGAAGTTGCCCAACAGATGAACGACCTACCGGCAAGTCTTAAAGGAAAGGTAAAAGCGGGAGGTTCCCTTACTGCCCTTCCTATTATCGAAACTCAGGCCGGTGACGTATCTGCTTATATTCCTACCAACGTTATCTCTATTACCGACGGACAAATATTCCTCGATATAGACCTCTTCAATGCGGGTATGCGTCCTGCCATCGATGTGGGTATATCTGTATCTCGTGTGGGAGGTTCGGCTCAGGTGAAAGCGATGAAAAAAGTTGCCGGAACATTGAAGATTGACCAGGCTCAGTATCGTGAATTGGAAGCATTTACCCAGTTTGGTGGCGATATGGACCCCGTTACGGCAATGACTATCGATAAAGGTAAGAAGAATACAGTATTGCTGGTTCAGCCTCAGTATGCGCCGGTACCTGTTGAAAAACAGATCGCCATACTGTATTGCGGAACAAATGGGTTGCTTCGTCAAGTGCCGGAAGATAAAATACATGAATTCGAAACCGAATTTCTGAGAACATTGGAAATGCAATATCAAGCTGATGTGCTGGATGTCCTGAAAAAAGGAGTCATCAACGAAGATGTGGAAACTAAAATCAGAAAAGTAGCCGCGGATATTGCTTCTCAGTACAAAAAATAATGAATTATGGCATCTCTTAAGGAAATAAAAAATAGAATTGGCTCTGTAAAAAGTACCAAGAAGATTACTTCTGCAATGAAGATGATAGCTTCATCTAAGTTGCACAAGGCGCAAAATGCAATCAGCAACTTCTTGCCTTATCAGCAGAAGTTGGATGTCATTCTGACTAATCTTCTGTCTTCTGATACAAGCTATGAGTCTCCTTTTATCCAAAAAAGAGAAACAAAAAGAGTCGCTATAGTTGGTTTTGCTTCCAACTCTTCGCTTTGTGGTGCATACAACTCGAATGTAATAAAAGAGTTTAGTACCGTTTACGCTAAAAAGAAAGAAGAGGTAGGAGCAGGGAATATCTTGGTATATCCTATCGGTAAAAAATTGGCCGACGCCCTGAAGAAACAGGGAATAGTGGCGCAAGGCGATTACAGGGATATGGCTGATAAGCCTACCTTCTTAGCCGTACAGGATCTTGCCAAAGAACTGATAAAGAAATATATTGATGGAGAAATAGATGAGGTGATCTTAATTTATCATCATTTCATATCTACGGGATCCCAGAAACTAAAGAAGACACAATTCCTGCCTTTCGATTTGGAAAGCGCTAAGCCCGAAGGTCAGCAAGACGAAAATATGTTTGCAGACTATATCTTGGAGCCATCGAAGGAGGAAATTCTCGATTCTTTAATTCCTACCGTGCTTTATTCACGCTTATATGCTGCTTTGCTCGATGCTAATGCTTCGGAACATGCTGCACGTATGATTGCTATGCAAATAGCATCAGACAATGCGGACGAATTGGTACAGGATCTGACTATTCAATACAACAAGTCGCGTCAACAAGCTGTTACAAACGAATTGTTGGATATTATCGGTGGTGCTTCGGCATTGCAGTGATAGGAGAAAATTCTTTATAAAATATAGCCCCGGACTTTTATAGTTTGGGGTTTATTTTTTCGTTTTTTTGATTCGTAAAAAATTGTATCTCAAAAAAAGTGACTACCTTTGTTGTAATATATAGAGAATTATGATGGAAAAAATAGCTTATATGCAACAGTATTATTTTCACGACAGTGGTTCCTGTATTTCCAATGAATTATTATTGATATAGATAGTATCCTCGAAGAAGTATTCTTTTTCGGGGATTTTTTTTGAAATAAATTGTCTTATATATAGATCTTTGCGGTAGTTGACTTATAATAGAAAAGTAACAATAAAAAGCAGCTGTAAAACTGTCACTTTTGTCACTTTTTGACATGTATGATGTTGTTTGTGAGTCGCTTGTGCTTTGGCTAAATGTGTCACTTTTTTCTGTTATCTTTTTGTTGAATATGAATTTTACTCTTACAAAATATAAATAGTTATGTGCAATAAAAGCTTGGTTTCAATTACAGATTATTCGAAAGAAGATATTCTGAGAATACTTAATCTGACTAAAAAATTTGACGAGCAACCTAACCGTAGGTTATTGGAAGGCAAAGTGTGTGCTACACTTTTTTTTGAGCCGTCGACACGGACACGCCTTAGTTTTGAGACTGCAGTAAACCGCTTGGGCGGACGCATCATAGGCTTTTCGGATGCGGCTACTACCAGTTCATCGAAAGGAGAGACGCTGAAAGATACCATACTGATGGTAAACAACTATGCCGATATTATAATCATGCGACACCATCTGGAAGGGGCTGCTCGTTATGCTTCGGAGATTTCTTCTATACCGATCATTAATGCCGGAGATGGAGCCAATCAGCACCCTACGCAGACAATGCTTGATATCTATTCTATATTTAAGACTCAAGGTACACTTGAGAATCTCACAATAACGATTGTTGGTGACCTGAAATATGGGCGTACAGTGCACTCTCTGATCATTGGGATGTCGCATTTCAACCCAACCTTCATATTCGTTGCACCTGAAGAATTGCACCTCCCCGATCCGTATAAAGCCTTCTGTGACGAACATGGGATAAAGTATTCGGAACATACAGATTTTGATTCAGAGGTGATAGATAAAGCGGATATCCTGTATATGACACGTGTACAGAGAGAACGTTTTACCGACCTGATGGAATATGAAAAGGTGAAGAATGTGTATATTCTCAAGAATGATATGTTGGCAGGAGCAAAAGACAATCTGAAAATATTGCATCCCCTGCCTCGTGTAAACGAGATACAACAGGATGTGGATGATAGCCCTAAGGCTTATTACTTCGAACAGGCTAAGAACGGGATGTTTACCCGTGAGGCTGTGATATGTGATGCATTGGGTATAGAAGTTGAATAAATAAAATATCAAGATATGAATGAACGTAGAAAAGCAATGCAGGTAGCAGCATTATGCAACGGAACAGCCATAGATCATATTCCTCCCAGCGTAGTGTTTAAAGTAGTATCATTGTTGGAGCTCGAAAAGCTGGATAATCCTATTACAATCGGAAATAATCTGGAAAGTAAGAAGATGGCTTCAAAGGGAATTATCAAGATCACAGGTAAATATTTTGAAGAAAGCGTGATCAATAAGATTGCGATCATAGCACCGAATGTAGTTCTCAATATCATTAAGGATTACGAGGTTGTAGAAAAGAAAAGAGTGGTTTTACCTAAAGTAATCAATGGAATTGTAAAGTGTAACAACCCGAAGTGTATTACAAACAATGAGCCTATGACTACACGTTTTGAAGTCATTGACTGTAATAACACAGAGCTGCGCTGTCACTATTGTAACATTAAAATTCAGAAAGACGAGATTATCCTGAAATGAAGCAAGATTGGAAGCCGGGAACACTGATATATCCTTTGCCTGCCGCCATGATAAGTTGTGGCAGTACTCCCGAAGAATATAATATTATAACTCTGAGTTGGCTCGGTACTATCTGTACCAATCCCCCGATGTGCTATATTTCGGTAAGACCCGAAAGGCATTCGTATGAGATTATAAAGCGGGATATGGAGTTTGTAATAAATATCACAACGGAAGATTTAGCTTTTGCTACCGACTGGTGCGGAGTGAGATCGGGTAAGGATTTCAGTAAATTTGACGAAATGAAACTTACTCCGGGGAAGGCATCAATTGTTCAGGTTCCCATCATCGAAGAATCTCCGTTAAACATCGAGTGTAGAGTGCGGGAGATACTCAGTTTAGGTTCGCATGATATGTTTATTGCCGATGTGGTAAATGTAAAAGCTGATGAAAAGTATATTGATCCGGAAACCGGAAAATTTAGTCTCGAAAGCGCAAAACCGATTGCATATTCTCATGGTCAGTACTATGGCTTAGGAGAAAAGATTGGAGGTTTCGGCTGGACTGTCAGAAAAAAGAAAGAGGAACTGTAAACTCAGTTCCTCGGTTCTCTATTTGACTTTTCGGATCTTTGCTTTTTTCTATATTCATAAGGAGGTGTGGGATTTTTCAAACTCCAGATATTCAACTTCTGTTGTCGGGCAGTTTTCTCTAATTCTTCGAGTACCGGGTCTTCAATATAGTGATTGTAGTACCATGCTAAACCTTCTTTGACCATCTCCTGATTTAAATTCAACTCGTCGAGATAAATGATACCTAAAACTCTATCATATTGATCGATCCCTTTTTTCTCTACTTTTACAGTTTTACCGTAGCATAAGTCATTTAAGTAGGTTTTGGCTTTGTTGCTGAAGTCTTGTCCTTTTTCAGGAGAATCTATGCCATAGAGTCGCACTTTTATTCGTTCCTTGTTATCTGTCAGAATTGTCATTGTATCTCCATCAGCAACACTGACTACCTTTCCTTTTATTGTTTCGGCGGGTTCAGTGGAAGGCTGGTTACAGGAGATAAAGAGTAATAGTATGAATATAAATTTTCTCATTCGTTATAAAAGTTCATTTTTATCTTTAAATAGAATTAGCATATTATGAACTAGAGATCTAAATTAACTAAAAAGAGACAGAAAGAAATAATTATTTCTAATATATTGTCTTTACTGCTTTTATCGATAAGCTGGTAGATAGATAAATGATTGAATGAATAAACCTTATAAAATAAGTTGTCAGAGTTGTTAAAATATATAGGGAGAAATAAACGAAAAATAAAAATGATTTCATAGATTTGTCTAAATCTATCAATATAAAATTACATATTATGAAAAAATTAGTTGTATTCGCATCTGTTGTCTTTTTGTTTTCGTCTTGTGCTACAATATTTACTCCATCTAAGCAAAGTATAACGTTCTCGGGGATTGAAGGTACAAAAATTTATGATGCAAGTAATAATGTTAAATTAGCAGAAATAGGAAGTGACAAAACTGCGACTATCTCCGTTAAAAAGAAAATGAGTGACAAGCAACTTTTGGCTAAAAAAGAAGGATATAAGACATTGCCTTTTATTTTAGAGTCTACTTTCAATACGACCTCTCTATGGAATATCCTATTCTGGCCTGGTTTTATTGTAGATTTGGGAACAGGACAAATGAACAAATGGGATAATACTAGTATCAATCTTGATCTTGAAAAAGATGATTCAGCATCCAAATAAATAGAAATCTAAAAAATAGAAAAAGGACTGAATTTTATTTTAGTCCTTTTTTATTTGTTGATAATCATTGTTTTAAGCGGAGAGGAAGAGATTCGAACTCTCGATACCCTTTAGGGGTATACACGCTTTCCAGGCGTGCCTCTTCAACCACTCGAGCACCTCTCCTTTGTCCTCCGGCTGTAGCGTGTGCAAAGATAAAGGATATTTTTGAATTGACAAGAAGAGAGAAAGTATTAGTCGTTTAGAGGGATGATTTTAGAAGGCTTTGAAGTGTTTACAACCGGTATCGCTTTTATTTACAATACGAGAAATCGGAATAGCTTTGGCTTGGCTTGTTGTATATCCTAAAAAAGAGTTATCTTTGTATCCGATATTGTTTTTACAAATGTTTCGCATTATTTGTTACTCGATATCTAAAGTTTGATATTAAATCGTTGTATATCAAGCGAAAATAAACCAACGGGGCTGACTGGCTTTGACAGCGAGATGAAGTGGTTTGTAAGCATGCAGTGCGTAGTCGGCTGGCACTATAATCTCAGACGTCACAAATTTAACTGGCAATAACAATTACGCTCTTGCTGCTTAATCGAAGTATAGTAGATTCTAGCTTAATCCTTGCACAGGTGTAAGGACAAGACATCACCCGGAAGCTGTGGCTTCGAAGCGTGCCGATCAGGTGGTGCAGACAAATCGGAGATAGGATAGGGGAGGCTTTGGCCCTTATCTGAAATAAAAAAGCTAAGGTTTGAGTTGGTGGCTTCGGTCTTGCTCATTCACGAAAATTTAAGCGAAGATAAGCATGTAGAAAGCAAATTAGTTCCTTGTTTGGACGAGGGTTCAAGTCCCTCCAGCTCCACGAATAACATTGATTATCAATGATTTATAATCAATGAGGACTAAAACAAGGACTAAGATTTACTTCTTAGTCCTTGTTTTTATTATCAACTCACAATAATAGATTGATTGGATTAATTTTTTACTTGTCATCTTTTATATGGGCTTTTTAGGTCTCTTTGGTCTGCCTCCGTGAATATTTCTAGGTATTTCGGAAGCGACGGCATCTTTTAATTCGAATATTGCTAGATTTGATAATTCATTGTATTTGGCTACTATTCGGTAACGCAGTGCTTCATCCCAGTCAGCCACTGACCATATTTCACGTACAAGCGTAGAGCAGCCTACAAACAGTGATCCGTGCCGTGTGTATGTTTGTCCTATTACGGGATAACTATCCGGATCATTGATGCTTGTGGCTTCAATGATTAACGAATGTCTGACAGCATTCCATTGAAAGCGTATTCCTTCGGGACTGCCTATCAGTCTTAATACAGCGTTCGATATGAAAATTGTACCTTTCTGCCATTTGATATCGATATAAGGACAATCGTTCGCATAGATTAATTCGGTATCAGGGATATCTTTATTTTTTTTCGTTTGTTCCATCTTATGTCGTCTCTTTAATGTTGTCATTTGATTCAACTTTATCTTCCACCATCTTCTTAGATGGTAATTCTGGTAGCGTTATTTTTACAAAGCCTTCCGGTACTCCCTCAAAGGTCTTTACTATTTCAACCTTATTTTCCTCATAAGATTGCCCATAATGCCCCTGCCAATGTGATGGGGTCAACGGTATGCGTTCTCGGTGTTTCGGATTATTCGGACTTGGTGCGGAGATGCTTAGGTATGCTTCCGCATTAACGAGTTCAAAAACAAATAATTTTTCGCCCTTGCTTGTTAGTAATGTTCCCAATACTTTGATCGTGGCATTAATATCCCACTTCATATCATTATAAAGTTGTGCAGTAAATACTTTACCTGTGATTTTTCTAGGTTCTACCTTTTCATGCTTATTTACTTTACTCCATTGTATTGAGTCTTTTTCATCCTCAATAGATGGTTTAGCTATTATTCGCTTTTTCTCTGAGTTTATCAGGATTTGAATAAATCTGCATTCGTCAAGTTTTCGTATGGCACGAACATTAAAATTAACTGAGCCATATTTCAAAGTCATAGATGGACAGTTTGTTTTCGAAAAAAACTCTCGACGCACTACTTCGTAGCCCTCAAAATCAAAACTGTCTACTTCACGTTCAATATAAGAAATCTTACCGTCCCGAGTAGGTTTAGTATACACCTCTTGCGGCTTAATTTCCGCCTCTCTATTTTCATCTCTGGCATTACCATCGTCTGGTTCAAATTCAATGTTTTTCTGCATATTATTCATGGTTAATTTCTTCTGATAATTCGAATTCTGCAAGGCTCTTTTGACAGAATTCTGTAAGTTCAACTATTTGTCCGGCAAGTGAATCAATCGGCTTGCTTTCGTGTAATGCTTGCCAAAGACCTTCAATGTCAATCTTATATAATCCGCAAGCAGCAATATTCTCATAGTAATCATCTCCATAGCGGCTTGTGTATTTATCTGGTAATATATAAATGTCTTTTTTAGGGGGGATTATTTCAGCATTTCGTAAATCAAAGAGCATAATACTCTCGTTTTCTCTTGTCCTCTTCGCCCCATATATGCGATATCGATATCCAGATTTAAGTCCTGCGGATTCTAATGCGATAGAAGTAAAGTGGGAATGATGTACTGGCTTTATAATACATATATCATTTATACGTTCTGAGAAAACTTCGCTCACAGATAGGCGAAGAGCCAAAATTGCTTTCAAGGGATGAAATAGCATTTCGGCTTTCTCCGCCCGAAGTGCTTTCTTACAAGCTACGTTAAAAATAATCTTGCCATCTTTTATTGAACAAGCAGGCTTCGTACGATCATCAAAAGAAAAGGTCGAAACAATGTCATAAGTCCTTAAATCGAATATACTTGCTTTATCGGCTAAAATATTAATTTTTGGATCGTCATCCTCCTCATAAATAGAATGTGATGCTTTAACATAATCATTCAGTGTGTATCCTCTCACGTTTTTACTCACAACAACAAAGCCTTTGAGTATACCTTCAGAAACAGCTTTTAGGTATGGGATACCGTTTTTGCCTCTTCTATTTTTTATTATTCTGAGTGCAACGTCATAGGCTTCTGGCGGTACAATTGCCTCGTGATGCTCTTTGTGATAATATTGCGGCTTTTCTCCCTCGTTCTTTTTAGATTTATGAGTCTTATAACTTCTTGTTATTGTTTTTCTGGCTCTTATAGCACCTGCATACTTTTCATTAGAAAGTAAAGCTCTTACTCCGCTTACTGTCCAATGCACATTGCCTAGCCTACTTTTAAGACCGAGGATATTCATAGTTTTTGCTATATCCGAAAACGAATATCCCATGATAGCTAAAGCATAACAAAGTCTTACGGTTTTAGCTTCTTCTTTATTTATAGTAAGTGGGCTATCACGTCCTTTTTCTTTATTGTAGCCGAGAACAGGAAACGCATAGTATTTTCCTTGTGCGAAAAGGTTATCTACTGCCCAGGTAATGGCTTCGCTTTTCAGTCGCGATTCTTCTTGAGCGAACAAACCGAGAAATGTAATGAGCATTTCTCCTGATGTTCCGAAAGTTGATATTCTGTCTGCTTCAAAATAAACCTCCACCGGTGACTCAAGAGAGTTCAACATATTTATATAGTACAGTAAGTCTCCTAAGTTTCTTGCAAATCGTGAAATGCTTTTAGTCAAGATGATATCAATTTTTCCGAGCCGGCAATCCTCTATCATTCTTAGAAATCCCTTTCTTTTCTCAACGCTGGTCGCTGTAATCCCATCATCCTCATATATGGCAATAAACACATATTCCGGATTACCTTTGATGTAATTTTCATAATACTCTCTTTGCAGCATAAGCGATCCTTCTTGTCCGACTGAATCGGTAGAAACTCGCACATAGGCAGCTGCACGCATCTTGTGTCCACGTGTTTTCAATATCTCAATAGGAACAGCAGGATAAATCGTCACATTACCCTTTTGTTCGGGAATCCCGAATGATGTTTTTCTTGCGGTCGTATTATTGCTCATATGCCATATTGTTTTTAAGCCTTATCTGCTAATTACATTTTTATGCATATACAAAAGTAGGGAACGATTACCGTGTTATCTCATAGCATTTTTTTTCATTATTTCCAACTATAAATGTATTAATTTTCTTGTGAATTTAAAACATTATACTCTAAAATATTTGTTTTTAACTATTTATGGCTTCTGTTTAGCCATTATTCTTATACTTTTATGGAACTCTATATATTTCTGTGTAAAGACTAACCTTTACTTACTCGTCTATTGCAAAGCTCTCTCCTGTTTTATATCCATTTAGCATTGCTTCTAGCACCTGAATCATATCCAGACGAAATGATTCAGGTGCTAATACGGCTAGTTTATCTCTGTTCCATAAGAATTCTTGTTTAAGGTCGTACGTGGGTCTGACAAATATCTCGAAGTC